>NZ_JAVWNC010000022.1:0-31521 GCF_036637135.1 Anaerorhabdus sp.
AACAAATGAAAAAACACAATGAACGAATTCATTGTGCCTTTCAAAGGAATAAAATCTATTAAAGGAAATTTAATAGAAATTAGCCAATAAATAAGAAGTTGTGCATTGGCTGAACACATTGTTATTATAAAATATATATTGCATATTAAATATTGAACTACTGACTAGTTACTATCATTATCCTGCCAAAGAGAACGATAAGCTTGAGGGCTGTATTTGGTGTATTCTTTGAAGACTTTACCAAAATAACTTGATGATGAGAAACCACATGAAAAGCCAATGTCCGTAAGTGATTCTTGCGTATTTTGAATCTTGTGACATGCTCGTTGGATACGGTAATTGAGTAAGTATTCAAGAGGGGTTAAGTTGAGTGAATTTTTGAATGTACGATAACATTCTCTTTCGCTAATATAAGCAGCGTTCGCAATATCAGATATGGATATTTTGACACAATAATTTTCGTGGATAAAAACCATCATTGATTTCAATTTATCATCGGGATAATGCTTTGATGGAGAATTGAGTAACAGTTCTTTTGTTTCACTTAGTTCAAGTATTTGAATCCAAATATCAGAAAGTACAGAACGTAATTGAATTGGATAAGAAAAATCATCTTCATGAAGATCAAAGGAATTTTTGATAGTAGTAATGAGTTTTGAATGTTTTTTACTAGTGAATTGGAGTAACTCAATTTCAATTGTATGTACAAAAGGATAGACATATTTCTTGTCGATGATGTTTCCATTTTTGCCACCTATAAATTCAGGGCGAAACATATGTAAAAGTAAAACAGTGTTTCTATTCTCATCAAGGGATAGAGTTTTGTGTAATACATTGGAATTAACAATGCCAGCCTGACCTTTTGTAAAGATTGTTTTTCCCTTAGGTGTATTGTATTCGATACAACCACTTTTTACATAGAAAATCTCCAATGAATCATGCCAGTGCCAAGGTGCTGTACGGCCAGGATATTTATCTATTTCTGAATAGGAAGAAATGTATGGGAAATCATGCGGCATTGAGGTAATGATTTCTTGTTTGTCTTGTTCACTAATGTTTATATCATGTACTTTTTTCAATGTTGATCACCTCGATATTAATTAGTATACATAAATTAGTTAGATTTAAGCAAATAGATTTAAATGTTATTGACTTGGAGTGCACTCCAAGTGGTAGGATATAGAAGGAAATAAGAAGGAGGTTACCATGTATATAGCAGAAGTAAGTAAGAAATATGATATTTCACCGGATACGTTACGATATTATGAAAGAGTAGGGTTAATACCTCCTGTAACAAGAAATGAAAGTGGTGTAAGAGATTACTCGGAAGCGGATTGTGGATGGGTGGAATTTATAAAATGTATGCGTAGTTCAGGATTATCAATAGAGTCCTTGGTTGAATATGTTAGACTATATCAAGAAGGTGACTCAACCATAGAGGCAAGAAAAGAATTATTGATTGAGCAAAGAAATCAGTTGAAAAAGAGAATTGAAGAATTGGATAGTGTATTTGATAAATTAACTAAAAAGATTGAAAATTACCAAATTATCAAGCCAAATATGAAGTGTAAAAAGAAATAAAACAGAGGAACTTGGATTACCAAACAAGTTCTTTTCTTTTGAATAAAATAGTAAAAAGTACCACTTTTCTTGGTAGATGGTTATACAAAAATGAAATATAACCAGATAATCGGGTATAATTATTTTGGCTATTAAGGATAATAGTATATTTTTACCTTCTTAAAAAAATTTAGTAAAAAAGATAAAGAAAACGCTTGCATTTTGTTCTTTCATAGATTATATTGAGAGTGTAAGTGGTATATACCGGCATAAATAAAGGGTATTTTTGGTATATACCAAGCAAAATGAGCTAGAAAGGGGAAATCATGAAAATTTGTTTAATTTGTTGTGCAGGGATGAGTACAAGTGCAATTGTTAAGAAAATGCAAGAGGCTGCCACAGAGCAAAACATTGAAGCAGAGATTTGGGCTGTCGGAGAAGCTCAAGCAAAAGAAAACGTAGCAATTGCGGATGTCATTCTAATCGGACCACAAATCAGATTCGCATTATCACGTATTCAATCATTTGATCCAAGTAAACCAGTAGCGGCAATCGATATGATGAGCTATGGAAGAATGGATGGTAAAAAAATATTGGCTGATGCAATAGCACTTATAAAATAAGCTATTGTTCAACATACACTAAATTTCAAGGAGGATAAAATGAACGGTTTAGTAAATTGGATGGAACGAAACTTTGTTCCAATAGCAGCAAAAATTGGTTCACAACGCCACTTAGTAGCAGTAAGAGATGCATTCATTTCTATTATGCCTATTACAATGGCAGGGGCAATTGCTTCATTAATTAACGTATTTGTTCGTGATTTACCAACAATGTGGCATATGGATAGCTTCGTAGCTTCTATGGCACCAGTTATTGGTATAAATGGTAACGTGTGGTGGGGAACTACAGTTATCTTAGCGGTAGCATTTGTAATTTCACTAGGATACAACTTATCAAAGAGCTATGATGTTAACCCATTAGGTGGTGGACTTGTTGCTTTATCGGCTTTCTTAGTTACAACTAGACAAGCACAACCTGATGCTGGTTGGGGATTCTTCCACTGGGGAGAATTTGGTGCAAGTGCATTATTCTCAGCATTATTCGTTGGTTTAGTTGCAACAATGATTTATGTATTCTTAACTAAAAAGAATGTCATTATCAAAATGCCAGATGTTGTTCCACCAGCTGTATCAAAAGCATTCGCAGCTATTATTCCAGGAACAATCGCAATTTATGTATTTGCAATCGTTGCATACCTATTCTCAACATTTGTTGGAATGGCATTCAATGACTGGGTATTTAAAGTAATTCAAGGACCATTCATTAATTTAGTTCAAGGATTACCAGCAGTATTAATCCTTACATTCGTTGTACAATTATTCTGGTTCTTTGGATTACATGGTACAAACGTATTAGCTCCAGTATTAGATGGTGCTTGGTTAACAGCATTGCTAGAAAATAACACTGCTTACATGGCAGGTGCTAAATTATCAGAACTTCCATACATTTGGACTCGTGGATCATTCGATGCATTCGCTTGGATGGGTGGAGCAGGATGTACAATCGCATTAGTTATTGCGTTATTAATTTTCTCTAAACGTGAAGATGAAAAAGCAGTTGCGAAAGTATCTGCACCAATGGGTGTCTTCAACATCAATGAACCAGTAGCATTTGGTCTACCAATTGTATTAAATGCAGTATATTTAATACCATGGTTAATCATTACTCCAATTTTAGTAACAATCGCTTATGGATTCACAGTGGCAGGCGTAATCCCTCCAGTATTTATTCAAGTACCTTGGATTGTACCTCCAGTATTCTATGCATTCTTAGCAACAGGTGGTAACTTAGTGGCAGCAGGAGTAGCATTATTAAACTTAATCATCGCTATCTTCTTATGGTCTATCTTCGTTAAAGTTGCGAATACAATTAAACCATCTCAAGATTAATACATTATGAGGGGTGAAAACCCCTCTCTCATTTTATTTTAAATTAGGAGGACTTATGGAAGGATTAGAACTACTAGCTTTTCAAATCATCTCAACTGTAGGTACAGCTAGATCTTTATACATCGAAGCTATACAAGATGCTAAAAAAGGAGAATTTGAAGAAGCATACAAGAAAATAGAAGAAGGAAATCAACTTTTCCTTGAAGGGCATCATGCTCATGCAGAATTAATCCAAAAAGAAGCAAATGGTGAAATAACTCAAATTAATCTCTTACTTGTCCATGCGGAGGACCAATTGATGAGTGCAGAAGGTTTTAAAATAATTGCACAAGAATTAATTGATGTTTATCAAAGTAGAAAGTAGGGATTATAATGATATATGTAAACTGTGCTCAACATGAGCAAGTCATTCAATTATTGGAAAAATATGATGGTGATGTTCAATTCACATTTAAAGGTAAAACAGGATTAAAACTATCATTTGAAACAACAACTGATGATGATACTGCAGTTAATCTTGCAAAACAAATTATTAAGGATAGTGAGTTAGGAAAATCATTGTATTTCCAAGTATTAAAGTAGAGGTAAAGAAAATGGAAAAATGGGGTTTAGCAGTTTGTACGTTAGGTTTATTATTAATTACTCTTTCAGCAACATCAACACCCGCAAATTTGATGATGGTTTTTAGTGGACTATTTTATGTTGTGGTGGGTGTAGGTATGATTATCTACAAAAACAAGAAAATGAAGAAAGAAAGAGGAATGTAGGATGCAACTTCAACAACAATTAAAAATTAATGCTGACCAATTTTCCAAACACATTTTAGATTCAATACAATATGAATTAAAAGAATATGGACAAGTTAATGTAGATCATGATCATATTCGTGCTGGATTAACTTATAAGAAACCATTAACAACACAAATGAAACAAACAGATCATGTTACTGTTGAGATTACAAAATTCAACAAGGATCCTTTTGAATATGAAGCTACATTCGATTCTACACAAGGGAAGACAACAATTAGTTATAAAGCTAATAATTGTGATGGTGGATGTATTGTAACCTATGAAGAAGGATTTGTAGGTAAGGATACGGCAAAGAAACTCAATCATAAATTGATGAGCACATTTTATAAAAGACGTAGTAAAAGAAAAATACATTATTTACTCAATGCCATTGAGGAACATGTATTAAAAGGAGAATAACATATGCCTAGACTTGGTATTTCATTATATCCAGATGTATCAAATGATATGGAAAAAGATAAAGCTTATCTTGATGTTGCTGCAAAATATGGATATACACGCTTATTCACAAATTTATTAAGCGTGAATGAAGAAGACTTAAAAAAGTTCAGAGAATTAAATCAATATGCCCATGAAAAAGAATTCGAAGTAATCTTAGATGTTGCTCCAAGTGTATTTGAAGCAAATGGATGTAGTTATGATGATTTATCATTTTTTAAAGATTTATATGCAGATGGAATACGTCTCGATGAAGGGTTTAATGGTCAAAAGGAAGCGTTAATGACAGTGAATCCTCAACGATTAAAAATAGAAGTAAATGCATCACAAGATACAAAGTACATTGATAACATATTAAGTTATAAGCCATACAGAGATCATTTAATAACTTGCCACAATTTTTATCCCCAACGATATTCAGGTTTAAGTTATGAATTATTTCAAAAAACCTCTCAAGATATAAAGAAGAATAATTTAAAGGTAGCAGCATTTGTTACAAGCCAAGTGCAAGGAGCATTTGGTCCTTGGCCTGTAAATGATGGATTGTGTACATTAGAAATGCATAGAGACTTACCCATTGACTTACAAGTTCGTCATTATTATGCAACTGGATTAGTAGATGACATTTTGATTGCGAATTGCTATGCGAGTGAAGAAGAAATAAAACAAGTAAGTGAAATTCATCCTGGCAAACTAACAATCAAGATTGAATTAGATGAACATGTAACGGATGTAGAGAAAGAAATTATATTTAATTATCCACACTTTGTACGTGGTGATATGAGTGAGTATATGGCGAGAAGCACAATGTCTAGAATTGATTACAAGGATGCAATAATACCTGCAGGTAATACGCCACAACAATTACACCGTGGAGACGTTTGCGTACTTAATGAGAAATATGGACGATACAAAGGTGAATTACATCTCATTTTAAAGGATATGCCAAATACAGGAAATATCAATTTAGTGGGTAAAGTATTAGAACAAGAAAAAATCTTATTAGAATTCATTGAACCATGGAAGCCTTTTGCTCTAATAAAATAGCACTAAAAGGCTTTTTCTATTGAAAAGTTTGAAAAATCAGTTATTATTTTAAAGGTAGAAGGAGGATGATTATGACAGTTCCAATATATCAAAAGATTATGGACTTAATACGCGAAGAAATACGTAATCAAGCTCCGAATACACCGATTCTTTCAGAACGTGAATTAGAAAAGAAATACAATGCAAGTAGAATGACAGTTCGTAAAGCAATCGACTTATTGGTTGAAGAGGGTGTACTGTATCGTATACAAAACGTAGGTACATTTGTTGCGGATGTTAAATTACATAAGAAAACAGATAATCATGCTTTAAATTCTTTCGATGTGGAATGTGATTACAAGATTATTTATTTCGATGTAAAAGATGAAAATAAAGAAGTAGCACAAAAATTAGAAATCTCGACACATGATCAATATGTTCGTATTGTACGATTGAATCTTCAAAATGGTGAACCAGAAAGTTTAGATCAAATCTACATTGTACGGTTAATGATTGATGATGCAGTTATGAATAATATTTTGAATATATTAGAGTTTAGTGCAAAGATTGAAATGGGATCAGTTAATCAAGTCTTTGTACCGATGATTGTACCTGTTAAGTTTGCGAACTTATTGAATGTCAAAATCAATACGCCAATCATTTGTGTTCAAAGTAAAATTAATACAAAAAATGGTAGAATCTATGCATATATTGAATCTTATTTGAATCCAGATACAAAAAGCATTGAATTCACAATATAAAAGAAGAATTCGTTCTTCTTTTTTCTTTGTTTAAGGGGTATAATAACAAGCATGAATGTGGGGAAAATATGTTTAGTAGAAGAGACTTAACGAAATTAATAATTCCATTGATATTTGAACAAATCCTTGCGGTATTAATGGGGATGGCAGATACTGTCATGGTTGCGTCTTGTTCAGAGGCAGCTGTATCTGGTGTATCATTGATTGATGGAATTAATGTATTGTTACTACAACTGTTCGCAGCACTTGCGGTAGGTGGATCAGTTGTGGTAAGTCAATATTTGGGGAAAAAGGATTTTGAGAGTGCAAAGAAGAGTGCGAAACAACTTGTTTTCGCAACGGTATTTATCGCGGTTATCATTTCAGTACTGTGCATAACATTTAGAATTAATTTAATTCATTTGATTTTTGGTAATCTAGATCCAGAAGTATTTGAAAGTGCGAAGACGTATTTCTTAATTACTGCAATTGGCTATCCATTTATTTCTTTATTCAATGCAGGAGCAGCGTTATTTAGAGCGATAGGCAATGCAAAGTTATCATTAAAGTGTTCCTTATTGATGAATATAATTAACGTTGTTGGTAATGCAATTTTGATTTATGGATTCAATATGGGAGTTGCAGGTGCGGCTATCGCGACAACGGGTTCTATGATTATTGGAGCGTTTATCATGGTGTATAATATTACGCATCAAGAAACTGAAGTGAAAATTGATACGTTTAAACATTATCGTCCAAATCTACAAATTATCGAAAAGATTTTCTTAGTAGGGATTCCATCAGGATTAGAAAATGGTATGTTCCATGTTGGTAAATTGTTAACTGCGGGATTAATTGCATCCTTTGGTACAGTTTCAATTACCGCAAATGCAATAGGTAATAATTTATCTAATCTTGCGACAATACCTGAAATGGCAATTGGGTTAGCTATGATTACGGTAGTAGGGAGATGTGTTGGTGCAAAAGAATTTGATCAAGCACGACATTATACAAAGTTATTAATGAAGGTGAGTTACATTGGAATTATCGCATTAAATGTAGTAATGATTTTCTTATTGAAACCGATCTTAGGTATTTATAATTTATCGGTACCAACATTTGAACTGACATTAGAGATTATGACAATGTATTGTATTGGCGCTATGATCTTTGCAGTACCAGCCTTTGGGTTACCTAATGCATTACGTGCTGCAGGTGATGTAAAGTTTACAATGGTTACATCAATCATTACTATGTGGGCATGTCGTATTGGATTAAGTTATTTATTCGGATTAACATTTGAATTAGGTTTAGTAGGGGTATGGTTAGCAATGATGTGTGACTGGGTGATACGTTCTGCCTTTTTCTACTTCCGATATAAAGGAAAAGTTTGGCTTACAAAAGGAGTTGTATAAAAAAAGACTGAATCAGTCTTTTTTTATGTAAATTTAAATAAATGCTCTATGAATAATTTGTGGAATTACTTAATTCTTTTGTTTATTAAATAACCAGTCTTCACTTTGAACTACGGTAGTATTGATTTTAGTATAGCCATTCATTTGATAGACTATGTCATAACCTAATAGTGATTTGAATGCCTCGAAATGATCGATGATGTTAAAGTTTTGTCTGAGTTCAATATATTTTTGTAGACTTTCATTATACTTATAGATAACACCAATGTGATGTTCATATGTTGTATCCCAATAAACATGTAGTTGATTTTCGTGTATTATTTTTTCGTTAAGTTCTTTTAGTTCACTAAATTCATTTTCAGATAGAGGGTGGGTTAATGCAATTTCTTTGGCATCATTGCATACACATTCAACAAATGCAAAAGTCATACCTAAGTAATAAGAAGCTTTATTCATGTTCATAATTTCACCTCATCTTTATTATATATAGAAAAGAAGTAGCTGTCGATTGACAACTACTTCTTCCAGTCATTCATTGCGGCATGAAGTGAACGTCCCATTTCTTTGAAGAAATCAGAATTGATCTTACGATCATAGAAACGTTTCATCCAAGCTTTTGTTTCATCTTGGCTACCAATACTAAACATCGCTTCTATTTGTTCATCACTTAATTCTTTGTATGTGTTATCACATACAATATATTGATTATCATAGCGTTTGTGAGGTGCAATAATTGGTGCGTCAGGGAAGTAACCTAAGACCAACATACAACATGGAAAAACATATTTTGGTAAGTGCAATAGTTCTTGGTGAATTTCATAGTTCTCCATGATGTCACCGATATAACAAGAACCAATGCCCATACTCTCTGCAGCCACAACAGCATTTTGTGCAGCGATAACAGCATCTTGCATGCTAAGAATGAAGTCTGCTTCATCAATTGATTTATCACCTGGTTGCTTTGCACCGTAGAGGTTGAAAGCACGTTCCCATTTACTCATGTCATTACAGAATACCAAGATATGACTTGCGTCCTTAATGAACGGTTGATTGTCACAAGTCACACTGAGTTTTTCTTTGAGTTGTGGATCAGTGATATTGATGATGGTATACATTTGCATGTTTCCAGCACTTGGAGCTTGTTTAGCACATTTGATAATTTCGTCCATATCTTCACTGGTAATAGGAGTGCTACTGAATTTCCTTAGTGATGAACGACTTAGTAATACATCTGTAATATTATTCATTTTTATTTTCCTTTCAAAAAAAGAGACACAGTCTCTTTTTTATAGTCCACATTTAAGTTGGGCATTACAGTTGGTACAAGTATTACATCCACCGATTTCTTCTACAACACCTTCTAGACAAATTGGACAAATATCTCCAACTTCTACTCCGATGTTACGATCTTGACGATCCGCTCTTAAATCAGTTTTCTTTTCTTCTTCTTGTGTCTTCTTTACATCAACTCCGAAGTCTTTTGTAATACTCATTTGATCCCATGCTGTATCTTCATCATTTGTTAGACTTAATACTTGAGAGTCACGAGAACCATCTACATAAACAGTTCCACCTTTTGCACCACCGTTGAATAAACGTTCGTAGATTTTTTGTACTTGGCGTACAGAGAAACCACGAGGAGCATTCACAGTTTTAGATATAGATGAATCAATCCAATGTTGAATAGCGCATTGTGTATCTGCGTGTTCTTCTGGTGATAATTGCATTGCGCTAACAAAGAAGTCAGGTAATGAATCACGAGTATATCCTGGATTTAATGCTAACCATTGATCAACGATAGCGGCATTCACCTCGATGAATTTTCCTAAACGTCCAGAACGGAAGTAACTGAAACTGAAGTAAGGTTCTAACCCTGTCGAAACCCCAACCATTGTTCCAGTAGAACCTGTAGGAGCGATTGTTAGTAAGTGTGAGTTACGAATACCGTATTTAACGATATCTTGGCGAATACTTTCATCCATGAGTTTCATATAACCAGATTGAATGAAATCTTCTCCTTTAGTAAAGAATGGGAATGATCCTTTTTCTTTAGCTAATTCAACAGATGTTCTATATGCACTTTCTGAAATGCATTTAAATACTGAATTAATAGTGTCAATTGATTCAGGAGAACCATAACGTTTCTTAGCCCAAATCAATAAGTCATGCAATCCCATGATACCTAAACCAACACGACGTTCACCAAGTGCTTGTTCCTTATTTGCTTCTAAGAAGTAAGGTGTATCGTCGATTACGTTATCTTGCATACGTACTGTAAGAGCTACGGTATTCGCAAGTTTATCATATAAGATGTCACCTGTATTTTTATCAACGAAGTTAGCTAGGTTTACGGCAGCTAAGTTACATACTGAATATGGTGCAAGTGGTTGTTCACCACAAGGATTTGTCGCCACAACTTTTTGACCATATGTTTTCGCATTCGTCATATCATTTGCATTATCAATGAAGAAGATTCCAGGTTCTGCAGAATAAGTAGCACAGAAACAAATTAAATCCCATAAATCACGAGCTTTGATTGTACGATATGTCTTTACTGGATAACCCATTTCAGCCCATTCACGTACATCACCAACATCATGCCATTTTTCATCATATGCAGTTTTTTGTTCATCGTTATATATTTGAAGATCTGGGAAACGTAAATCAAATGTAGAATCAGTTTCAACAGCCTTCATAAATTCTTTAGTAAGTGTTACAGAAATATTTGCACCAGTTAAGAAATCAGGATTTTGTACACCTAAGCTACCACCATCAAGTAATACCTCACGCGCATGATCCTTGATGTGTTCAGGTGTAGTTTTTGACTCAACTAAACTTTCGTACATTTCTTTTTCTAAACGAGTAAGTGGAGTGAATTTAAGTTTACGATGTGCTAATTCACGAATGAGTTCATCGTTTGAATTTTCACTTAACCATTTTAAAACTTTAGGATTTTGCATTTTAGAAATAATGAATTCATAAATATCTGGATGCCAGTCCGCAAGCATAATCATTTGAGCTCCACGGCGACTTCCACCTTGTTCAACCAAGTTAGTTAAATTCGCAATATCATTTAGCCATGAAACAGCACCACTTGATTTACCACCAACTCCTTTAGCAGGAGCTGATTTAGGACGAAGTGTAGAACCATTTGTTCCAACTCCTCCACCTCTACTCATGATTTCCATAACTTCTTTTCTATGATCTGCAATACCACCACGACTATCTTTTACAAATGGCATAACGAAGCAGTTAAAGTAAGTTACTTGAGTACCACTACCAGCACCATATAAAACACGTCCAGCAGGAATTGTGTTTAAATCTTTTAGTTGTTCATAGAATAATTGCCCGTATTTTTCTCTTGTAGCTTCATCTTTTTCAGGATTAGCTAATGCGAAACCAACACGTTTTGCAATTTGTTCATAATAAATTTCTAGTGGTTTATCAATTTGAAAGAATGTGCGTTTTACAAGACCAGTTTGAGATTCTTTATCATCTTCAAGTGTTCCTCTAAATTCATCTTCAATTTCAATCGCAACAGTTTCATTTTCTGTATCAATTGACTTAATAACCCCAACTCCTCGTGCGGGATATTTAGGATCTTCTTTAATTACTGTTAAAACAATATCACCAACACCTAGGGAGATTAATTCTCTATCTTTTTGTGAGTAACGATCTAACATAACAAGACGTGATACTCCACTATGTATTGTATGGAAATCTGCCTCAATCTTAGTTAGATGAGGGAAGTAAGTCTCAATGTCTTGGTTAAGTTTTTGTACTGTTTCTTTAGTGTAAGTCATATTGCGTTCTCCTTTGTTGTTGAATTAAGATATTCTCTACAACCAATCACAAACCAAAAGTCACTGAGTCGGTTGATATATCTCAAAATCGATGATGGTACTTCTTGTTCTTTGTTTAGGTGGTACAATACTCGCTCAACCTTACGTACAGTTGTACGTAGATGATTGATAGTCGCTACCTTTTCGTTACCGAAAGGATAGACAAATTGAAATGAGTCACTGATTGAATCTTGATCCATTGTTTGTTCGAGCCATTCTGTTTTATCATCAGTGAACTCTGATGCTGGTGAATAACCGGCAAGTATTGCACATATACAATTTAAATCCTCTACAATTTTTTTTGCTGTAGAGGACTCGGAATCCCATTTCGTGCTGAGTAGGATGCATTCCGCAATGCACGTATCTATTTCTCCTAGTACCTCGATAATTAGACTTGTCTTTTCAATGCGGTTACCAAAGATACTCGTTGTACCGGTATCGCCTCTCTTGGTTGATACCTTCATAAAAATCCTCCTCGGAAATATAAAACAATTATACGATAAAAGTAGAGTATTTTGAAGTATTAAACTCAACTTTCTGAATAGATTTCTAAAATGTTGAGTATGTGCTACTTTTAGTGTATGATGTTAAAAAAGTTAGAGGTATTTTAAATGAAATATTCGGTAATCATTGTGGCTGCGGGAAGAGGCTCACGCATGAAATTAGGCTATAATAAGGTCTATTATCCGCTAAATGGCATCACAATCCTTGAACAAACCATGAAAAAGTTTGAAAGTGACCCTGAATGCAATCAAATTATAGTTGTTACTGAAGGTGATGATTATAAACAACATACAAATCGATATACTGGTAAAATTGTAATTGTTAAGGGTGGAAACACAAGACAAGAAAGTGTGTTTAATGGCTTATGTGCGGTAAAAGAAGATGTTGTTTTTGTACATGATGGAGCACGCCCATTTGTAAAGGAAGAATCGCTTAGAAGACTTAGTCAAGCTATGGAAATCAATGAAGCAGCACTATTAATGGTTCCATGTAAGGATACAATCAAAGTAGTAGTAGATGGAGTAATTTCAAAGACGTTGGATCGTTCGAAGTTAATGCATGCCCAAACTCCTCAAGCATTTAAAACAAAATTACTCATCGAATGTTACCAAAAAGCCTTTCATGATGGGTATCTAGGTACTGATGATGCATCCTTAGTTGAAAAGTATAGTGATGCTAAAATTGCAGTTGTTGAGGGAGATTATAAAAACATCAAAATCACAACCCCAGATGATATTGAATAGGATATTCACAAACTCTTTCATATGAATAAATGAAGGAGTTTTTTTATGCGTTGTCCACGATGTCAAAATGAAGAGAAGAAATATTTCTATAAATCAAGTAAAGGTTGGATTTGTAGAAGATGGATTCAGTTTAGAAGACAATTAGTAGAAGAGAAGATCACAAGTCATGAAATTGAAGAGGTAAAAGCGGATGCACAAGAATACATATTAAAATATCCATTAACCCCTAAGCAAAAGGAAATTTCGTACCAATGTTTACAAAGCTTATTAGTTGGAAAGGATGTTTTTATCGATGCTTTGTGTGGCGGTGGAAAAACGGAATTGGTTTTGCAAAGTATAAGTGCTTATTTAAAACGAAGAAAAAGAGTTGTTTTTGCAGTAGCTAGAAGGCAAGTTGTGTTGGATTTATACTCGCGTTTAAAACCAATTTTTAAAGATGCAAAAGTAATTGCGGTATGTCAGGGATATACAGATGATTTAGTGGGTGATTTAATACTCTGTACAACACACCAATTGTATCGTTATCCTAAGACATTTGATTTGGTTGTTTTAGATGAACCAGATGCCTTTCCATACAAGGGAAATATCGTGTTAGAAGGTATTGTTAAAACAAGTTGTATTGGACAAATGATATATCTAACGGCAACTCCAGATAAGACCATAAAACGAAGGATTCAACAAGGAGAATTAACCCATTTAAAATTGTATCGTAGACCTCACAATTATGATTTACCTGTACCTCAATTAATCATTGCACCGATCATGTTTTTATTTGTCATATTGGTACAATGGATATATGAGCATAATGGAAAATCAGTCTTAATATTTGTACCTACAATTAAAATGGAGAAAGTAATGCATCGTCTTTTGTCATGCCTATTTCAAGTAGATTCATGCACAAGTAAAACAAGTGATAAAGATCGAATTATTCAACAGTTTAGAGAAAAGAAAATACAATGTTTAATTGCGACTACAATATTAGAAAGAGGTGTAACTATCGAAGGGATTGATGTCTGTGTTTTTTGTGCTGATCACCGTGTGTTTGATGAAGCAAGTTTAGTTCAAATGAGTGGGAGAGTTGGAAGAAGTTTTAAGTATCCGACAGGTGATTGTCTATTCTTATCAGTAAGTAAATCAAAGCTTGTAGATGATTGTATCAAAACATGTATCAAGGTGAATGAACTTGGAAGAATGTAAGTATTGTTTTAAGTCGATAGAAAATGGTTCAACTTTATTGGATTTAATGGTGAATCATGATGTATTGTGCCCGCATTGTAGAAGACAATTTTTGCATAGTAAAAAGAAATTTTATTTGGATAAAGTTCGAGTTAATTATTTCTATGTTTATAATGATTTTTTTAGTTCACTGCTTGTCCAATATAAAGAATGCATGGATGAAGCATTACATGATGTATTTATATATCCCAAACGACTTTGGATTTGGATTCGTTTTCATCATTACACAATTGTGCCATTACCAAGTAGTGAAGAGAAGTTAAAAGAAAGAGGATTTCACCATGTTGAAAAGATGTTTGAAGGAGTACGAATCCCACAATGTGATTGTTTGGAAAAGATAGGAAATCAAAAACAAGCTTTCTTGTCCAAAATGGAACGTCAGAAGATGAGTTTTCAAATTGGTTGTAAAGAAGATATCGTAATTCCTAAGCGCATTTTGTTAGTAGATGATGTACTTACAACAGGAAATACGATGAAGGGTGCAATTCATGCGTTATCACATAAGAAATGCAAAATAAAGATTCTTGTTGTAGCGATTCATCCATTGAATTTAAAGTGAATCGTATTGAAATGCTAGACATAGTGAGGTAATTTTTTGTATCTATAAATATACTTTTTTGAAAGCGCTTGACAATAAAGTAAGATTGATTATAATGAAATTACATAACGTGTTACTGCTTAAGACAGGCATGAGGGATTTATTTACTCATGCCTGTTTTTGTCATTTAGGAGGTCAAATGTTTAATATAAAAAGCAAGAAGAATCAATTTATTTACGCACCTGTGAGTGGTGTTAGCTATCCCATACAAAAGGTTCCAGATGAGACTTTTAATCAAAAATTAATGGGAGAAGGAATGGCAATCTGCACTTATGATTCGCTCGTTGTATCGCCAATAAAAGGGGAAGTGAAAGTAATTGCTTCTACTAAACATGCACTAATGATTGAGGGACAAGGAGTCGAACTATTACTTCATATTGGTGTAAATACATGTAACTTTGGTGGTGAAGGATTTGATGTACTAGTAAAGCTAAATGAAAAAGTTAATATTGGGACTCCGTTAGTAAGAGTAAATCATGAATTCTTCCAATCAAATGAAATCAATAGTGATGTTATTCTTGTGTATACAAATAAAAAAGGAGATGAGTTGTTGATGGAAACAGAAAAAGAAGTAATCAAAGGGAAATCTGTAATTACAACAATTCTTTAGAGTATATGGAACAATACAAAGTAATCAAAATATTAAGCAATAATGCAATTATTGCTTTAGACAAGAATAAACAAGAAATTATAGCTTTAGGTAGTGGAATTGGATTTGGGAAAAAGCCAGGAAGTTTAGTAACGGACAATCAAATTGAAAAAATATTTGAGAATACACAAGAAGATTTTTATAGGAAACTGTTCACAACTTTAAATAAAGACTCAAGCAACTATGTTTCGATTGTAGATAGAGCAGTTCGCTATGCAAAAGATGATTTAAATCAAGACTTAAATGAATATATTTATGTGATGCTCACAGATCACTTGCTGTTTGCAGTAGAGAGAATGAACCAAAATATTTTGTTGCCGTGTCCAATGTTATCTGAAATTAGATATCTATACAAAAAGGAATTTGCTGTGGCAAAAAAAGTTGTTGATGATATTAAACAAACAATGCAAATCGAATTACCTGAGAGTGAAGTAGGTTTTATAGCCTTACATATTATGAACGCGAGTACAAGTGGAAGTAATGTAAATGGATTACTTGATTCACTAGGAATTGTGAACGAAATCGTAGAAATTGTTGAAAAATTCTTTGATATAAAATTCGATTTAGATAGTATCCATTATTCACGACTCATTGTTCATTTAAATTTCTTTGCTAAAAGAGTTATCTTTAAAAATGAAAGTTTAGATGAAGAAGTAAGTGATTTGTTTGAAGGGAAATATCCAAAACAAAAAGCGTGTTTGGAAAAAATTAAAGAATATCTAAAAGAGGAATACAATTATGAAATTTCAAAAACAGAGATGATGTATTTACTAATTCATATTACACGTTGCACAAGTAGGACTTTATAGCGAAAAAGGAGTTAATGGCCAGACTCTAAAAATCGTTATGAAATAAAACTCAAGGAGGTTAGAGTATGTCAGAAGAAAATAAGTTATTAGCTAAATCTATTGTAGAAAATGTCGGTGGGAAAGAAAATATTGCTATTTTAGAGAATTGTATGACACGTGTGCGTTTGACAGTGAAGGATATGTCAAAAACAAAAGTTGAAGCAATTAAGGCTCTTGAAGGGGTATTTGGAGTTGTTGAAGTAAACAACAGTGTACAAGTTATTGTGGGTCCAGGAAAGAGCTCAAAAGTAGCACAGCAAATTACGGATCTTACAGGAATTAAAAGAGGAGTAGTTGAAGAAGCGATTTTGCTAAAAGAAGCAAATAAAGCAAAAAACAATACACCTGTTAAAAATGCGATGAAAAAAATCGCGAATATCTTTATACCTATATTACCGGCATTCATTGCGTGTGGATTAATGGTTGCGATTTTTGAATCAAGTTATGTTGCAATGCCAGGATTCCAAGACACAAGTATTGGAAAAATTATGGGTACATTTGCGTACTCAGTATTCACAATATTGCCAATTATTGTTGGATATAATACATGTAAAGAATATGGTGGATCGCCTATTATTGGTGCTGTATTAGCGGGTATATTAACAAGCGGTTCATTGGCTGGTGCAACTCTTTTTGGAATTAATATTGTTCCAGGTAGAGGAGGAGTTATTTCTGTTTTAATTGTAGCGGCATTAGCTGCAGTATTAGAGAAAAAAATTCGAAAATTTATGCCAGAATTCTTGGATATGTTTATGACACCATTATTAACGATATCAATTATGACATTAGTAGGATTGTTGATATTCCAACCATTAGGTGGTTTTATATCTGAATCTATTGGAGCATTTGTAAGTTATATTATTTATAAAGTACCTGCTTTAGCGGGGTTAGCAACTCTTGTTTACTTACCATTAGTTATGACAGGTATGCATCATGGATTAATTGCAGTTAACGCTCAATTAATTGCTGATTTTGGAGTTACTTATTTATTACCAGTTACTTGTATGGCGGGAGCAGGACAAGTAGGAGCCGCTTTCGCAGTTTATTTAAAAACAAAAAATATTAGATTAAAGAAAGTGATTAAAAATGCTTTGCCAGTAGGTATGCTAGGTATTGGTGAGCCATTGATGTGGGGATGTACTATTCCGTTAGGAAGACCATTTATAGCTTCTTGTATTGGAGGAGCAATTGGTGGTAGTGCTATGGCATTAATGAGAGTAGCAGCAAAAGTGCCAGAATTATCAGGGATACCATTAGCGTTTATTACAACAAATATTCCACTTTATTTTGTTGGATTAGGAATTTCATATTTGTGTGGATTTGTTATTTGTAATCTAATGGGTTTTGATGATCCACAAGAGTAACAATGATGATTATTAGAAACTTTAAAAATAAGGATATTGAATCGATTCATGCGATTTATCAAGAGCAATTTCATGACTTTCCGATATCAAAATCAAGCTTTATTCAGCAACATATAAATGATATTAATTTTGATGAAAATTTATTTTATATTGCTGAGGAAGAGGGAAGAATTATTGGGTTTTTATTTGGTATTATTCGCAAAATACCTTATCAAAATAGAGGTCTTGAAGAAGATAAAGCATGGATTAAATTGATGGCAGTAACTACTGAATTTCAGAATAAAGGCATTGGGAGTGAATTGTTAAGGGTTTTTGAAGAGAATGTTCAAGGAAGAAATATTATCCTTGCATTCTATTCACCAAATTATTTCTTTAGTGGTGTTCAGGAAAATCATAAAAACGCGATTGAATTTTTCAAACATCATGGCTATGAATGTGGTGAAGAATCCTATTGGATGGAAAGAGATTTAAGTAATTATGAATTTCCGGATGAAGTCAAAATCAAGAAAATTCAACTAGAGAAAGAAGGCTTTTCATTCATAGGATATAGTGAGAAATATTGTTACTTATTACTTAAAATGATTAAGGAAAATTTTTCATTAAGTTGGGCAAATTATGTGGTAGATGCAATTAAACAAAATCGCGCTGAAGAAAGTATCATTTTATGTCTCCATAAAAATGAAGTAGTAGGATATGTTTCGAGGGCTTCAATTGATTATGATGAAAGTAGATTTGGTCCTTTTGGGGTTGCAGAAACTTACCGAGATCATAAACTAGGAGAAGTCTTAATTCATTGTATGTTTGAATCGATGGTAAATAAAGAAATTTATCGTGTTTTCTTTAAATCTACAGAGGAAAATGGAAAGCGATTCTATCTAAGACAAAAGATGGAAGTGAAGATGATATTTTATCACATGGCAAAAGAAAATTTACTCGATTAAATGATGAGAATTAAGTAAAGTCTTGTTTCGTAAAGAAACAGGACTTTATTTCTTTAAAATGAAAAATCGCGAGAAAATTAAGAAAAAAAAGTGAAATAGTGTGAATTCGCAGGTATCAGTTTGTTTTAAGCCTATAAATAAGGTATAATATAGCATGCATAAAAATGTGAATTCGGAGGAATTATGGCAAATTTTATAGATAAGCTTTTCAACCTAGAAAAGAAGCGTGTTAAAGAAATAGAAGTTAAAGTTAGACCCGTTGAAGCACTTGCGGATAAATATACTGCAATGAGTGATGATGAACTAAAAAATCAAACAAATATACTAAAAGAAAGACTGGCTAAGGGTGAAACATTAGATGATATTTTACCTGAAGCTTTTGCGACAGTACGTGAAGCATCAAAACGTGTCATTGGTGAGTATCCATATTTTGTACAATTAATGGGTGCATCTGTTATGCAAGGCGGAGATATTGCAGAAATGAAGACAGGGGAAGGTAAAACTTTGACTTCTGTTATGGCTGCATATCTAAACGCACTTGAGGGTAAGGGTGTCCATGTAGTTACTGTCAACGAATACTTGGCTGAACGTGATGCGAAGTGGATGGGACAAATTCACCGTTTCTTAGGATTAACAGTAGGATTGAACTTACGTCAATTAACACCAGCACAAAAGCGTGATGCGTATTTATGCGATATTACTTATACAACAAATGCAGAAGTTGGATTTGATTACTTAAGAGACAACATGGTAACACGTGTTGAAGATCGTGTATTACGTCCGTTACACTATGCACTTATCGATGAAGTTGACTCAATCTTAATTGATGAATCTCGTACACCATTAATTATTTCTGGTGGACAAAAACAAACTGCAAATCTTTATATTCAAGCTGACCGTTTTGTTAAGGATCTAAAAGAAGGCGAAGATTATGAAATTGATGTAAAAGCTAAATCAATTATCTTAACGGATGAGGGTGTATCAAAAGCAGAAAAAGCATTTAAAGTTAAAAACTTATATGAACTAGAACATACGCAAACAGTACATCATATTTCTCAAGCACTACGTGCAAACTACATCATGCATAATGATGTTGAATATGTTGTTCAAGAAGATGAAATCGTTATTGTTGACCAAAATACAGGACGTCTTATGAAGGGACGCGCTTACTCAGATGGATTGCATCAAGCAATTGAAGCAAAAGAAGGTGTATCAATTAAGCAAGAAACATCAACACTTGCGACAATTACTTACCAAAACTTCTTCCGTCTATACAATAAATTATCAGGTATGACAGGTACTGCGAAAACTGAAGAAGAAGAATTCTTAAGTATTTACAACATGCGTGTTTATGAAATACCTACAAATAGAGATGTAGCACGTATCGATTATCCAGATGCAGTATTTGGTTCGCAAAAAGCGAAATTTGAAGCTTTGGTAGAAGAAGTTAAAGAATGTCATGAAAAAGGACAACCTGTATTAGTGGGAACTATTGCAGTAGAAACATCAGAATTTATTTCTAAAATGTTGAAATCACGTAAAATACCTCATGAAATCTTAAATGCAAAGAACCATGCTCGTGAAGCTGAAATTATTCAATTTGCTGGACGTAAAGGTGCAGTTACAATCGCTACTAACATGGCTGGACGTGGTACAGATATTAAGTTAGGTGAAGGTGTGCGTGAATTAGGTGGTCTTGCGGTTATTGGTTCTGAAAGACATGAATCACGTCGTATTGATAACCAATTACGTGGACGTTCAGGACGTCAAGGTGATCCAGGATACTCTCGTTTCTATGTATCGGTACAAGATGAATTGATGGTTCGTTTCGGAAGTGAGAGAATGGAAGGATTATTCGCTCAATTAGGAGATGTACCTATTGAATCAAAAGTAATTACAAAATCAATCGGAAATGCTCAAAAACGAGTAGAAGGTGTAAACTTTGACTCTCGTAAAGCATTACTTGAATATGATGATGTATTAAGACAACAACGTGAGATTATTTATGAACAAAGAAACTTCATTTTAGAAAATGAAGATGTACATACTATTGTTGAAGACATGTTCAAACGTGTTATCACAAATAACATCAGTTCGCATGTAGATCATACAGGCAAAGAAGATGTTATTCATGTTGAAGAAATATTAGAAAATCTTGAAAAGATGGGCTTTAAAGAAAAACTAAATCCAGGTGATTTAAGAGAAAAAACAGTTGAGGAATTAGTTGAAATTTGTAGCCAACAAGCTTGGAAGGAATATGAAGATAAGATTGCGCAAGTGAAGGAACAAATTTTACCTATTGAAAAGACAATGGTTTTAAAAGTTATTGACCGTGCATGGGTAAATCACATTGATATCATGTCAAAATTACGTGATGGTATTGGCTTACGTTCTTATGCACAAGCAAATCCACTTCAAGCTTATGTACAAGAAGGATATGAAATGTTTGAAGATATGATGGTTCGTATTTCCCAAGAAATAGTAGGATTCTGTCTAAATGTTCGTATCGTAATTGAGGAGAGAAAAAAATAATGGAACTATATGAAATAAAACAAAGCCTAGAAACTTCAACTTTGAAGTTAAAACAACTAGGCGAATCTCTTTGACTTAACAAGTAAACAAGAAACTGTTAAGCAAAATGAGGAGAAAATGGCTGATGAAGGATTTTGGAATGATCCAAAAGCTGCACAAGTAGTCATTCAGGAAACAAATGGATTAAAGGAATTGATATCACTTTATCAAAGTCTTACGAATCAGTTATTGAGTATTGATGAATCTGTTGAAGAGATGAAGAAGACATATGATGAAGAATTAATGATGGTGATTGAAGAAGAATATACAGACACCATGAAACAATTTGAAGACTTCGAGATTAAAGTATTACTTAGTCATCCCTATGATAAGAACAATGCGATTCTTGAATTACATCCAGGAGCAGGTGGTACCGAGTCTCAAGACTGGGCACAAATGTTATTCCGTATGTATTCAAGATGGGCAGAAGATAAAGGATATAAAGTAACAGTGCTTGATTATCAAGATGGTGATGAAGCAGGTATGAAATCATGTAGTATTCTAATTGAAGGATATATGGTTTATGGATACTTGAAAGCTGAAAAAGGTGTACATCGTTTAGTACGTATATCACCATTTGATTCTTCAGGTCGTCGTCATACATCATTTGCATCTGTGGATGTTATGCCACAATTCAATAATGAAATTGAAATCACAATTGATGATAAAGACTTAGATATAACAACAATGCGTGCAAGTGGAGCCGGTGGACAACATGTCAATAAGACTGATTCAGCTGTACGTATGGTGCATAAGCCAACGGGAATTACCGTAACTTGCCAAACTGAACGAAGTCAAATTCAAAATAGAGAACACTGTTTAAATATGTTGAAGTCAAAACTTTATCAACGCATGATTGAGGAACAAGAAGCTAAAGTCAATGCGATTAAGGGTGACATGAAGGCAATTGAATGGGGTTCACAAATTCGTTCTTATGTTTTCTGTCCGTATACATTAGTTAAAGACCACCGCACCAATGTTGAGGTAGGTAATGTAGCGAGTGTTATGGATGGCAATATCGATGAGTTCATCTTTGGATATTTAAAGAGTCAAATATAAGCGAACCGTAAGGTTCGTTTTTATGTGGATACCTTTATTTAAACAAAAATGGTATTATATAGATAAATATAAAATCAAAAGGAAAAATATCATGAAAAAGTATGAAGTAATTGAGAAATATATTATAGATGAAATTGAAAGTGGTCGATTAAAAATTGGAGATCAAATCATGACAGAAGTTCAATTAAGCAAAAAGTTTGATATTGGACGACTTACAATTAATAAGGCTCTTTCTACATTGAAACAAAAGGGATATATCGATCGTGTTGCAGGAAAAGGGTCATTTGTAACTCCTAGAACTGTTGTGCGATCAATTCGAACAAAACGTAGTTTTAGTGATGATATGAAAGAGATGGGTATGAAAGCAGGTTCAAAACTGATCGAATATCGAGCTCTAACAGGCAGAGATGTGCCAATAATAGCTGAGTATTTAAATTTAAAACCAGAAGATGAAATTTTTTACTTTACTCGCTTAAGAACAGGTGATGGTAAGCCAATTGCACTGGCTCATACCTATTTAGTTGCGAAGTTAGTAGGTGATTTTGAAGTATCTGGCTTAGATGGATCAATGGATGAGTATCTTGAAAAAAAGGGAACTTACTGCGCTAACTATGAAACAAAGATGTCCGCGGTGATGTCTAATGATTATCAACAAAAGTTACTACAAATTGGAAGAGATGCTTTATTAAAGAGTGTTTCAATTCGATATAATCAAAATCAAGAAATTTATGAATATACAGAGACGTATTATATTTCCAATCGCTTTGAATATTCATTCAGTAGTGAAGTAGTAGAAGAATAGATAAAACTTAAACCTCTTTAAATATATATACAATTAATGTATTATATATACGAATGGAGGTTTTTTTATGAGCGTAATAAAATGTGACCAAATTTATTTAGATGATAAAGTTGTAAATGGATACATTACAATAGACAAGGGAAGAATAGAATCGATCACTACAAAATATGAGGGTGATATTACTTTTGACTATACGGGAAGGCGCATAATACCCGGATTAATAGATACACACAATCATGGAATTATGGGTTATCAAATGAGAACTGCGAATAATTATGAAATGGATGATGAAGTAAGCATTCAAGGTTACTTAAAAGGGCTAGCATCGTTTGGAGTTACTGGAGTATTTCCTACTTGTTCGATTGATAAGATAAAGAGCATAGCAAAACAAGCACAATCAAATACGATAATTGGAGCTAAAATATTAGGAATTCACAGTGAAGGACCATGGCTTAACCGTGTAGGCGAAAAAGGAATTAAAAAAGAATTTATTGAGCCAACAAAAGAAATTGCACAACAAATGGTTGATGATGGTGCTGGTTATTTAAAACTTGTATCAGTTTCACCTGAAATCAAAGGTATTGAAAAGATTACTGAAGTAATGAAAGAAAATGATGTAACATTAGCAATCGCACATACTGACTTTTTCTACAATGATGTAATAAATAGTATTGAGAATAAGGGATTTTCAGTGATGACGCATCTAGGAAATGCAATGACAGGACTACATCATCGCAATGTTGGGGCAATTGGAGCAGGATTACTAAATGAAAATGTTTACTGTGAAATAATCTGCGACTTCATTCATGTTTGTCAAGAAATGGTACAAGTTATGCTAAAAGTTAAGAACTTAAATAAAGTAATCATGATATCAGATAACTCAGAGTATACAGCAATACCTCCACATCTTTATAAAGGTACTGATGACAAGACAACAATTGAGGTAGGTAAAGATGGTTCAATTCATACCGAGACAGGAAAAATACAAGGCAGTAGTATCCCAATGATCTATGGGATTAAGAACTTAGTAACAAAGCTAAACTATGATTTAAGTGATGTCATTAAATTAAGTAGTAAGAATGCATGTGATGTATATTGCTTAAAAGACAGAGGAGTCATTAAACAAGGGTATTATGCTGATTTTGTAGTAATTGATGATAACTATCAAGTTGAGGCAACATATGTTGAAGGTATTATGGTATATGATGGAAACACAAAAAAAGAAGACTTGATGAATCAAGACTTCTTAGAAAAACATAGAATTAGCGACGAATTAAATCTTTAATTGCTGTAAATAAAGCGATAATAGCGATAACATAACACGAAATTGATATGAATACATCATATTTCGATAGATATGTATAGATAATTAAAAGTAAAGCGAAAACAATGATCAAGCCTGTTCGTAACGGATTGGCTTTTTCTGTTTTTCGAGTGTTCTTAATACGGTAATTTTCAATATCAAATTTAGTTTGAAAACTCAATTCAGGTAATAGTTTGTTATAAAAAGTAAATGTTAGTGCAACATAGAGAATAATTGCGCCAAGCCCCATAAATAAAGGGTTCATGAAGTCCATAGCAACTAAAACAATGAGTGCAACGAAGCAAATAAAAGCACGATAATATAAGATATTAAACCGGTTTTGTACTTGTTTTGGAATCGAATAAAAGTTGCCAGAGCGAGCATGATAATAGTGATACTTATCTCCTTCAGTAAAATAATTTTGTTTCCATAAATTAATAATGAATTCCATATTTACCCTCCAAATTCATATATATTATAAATAATGTATATACAAATAGCAAATTGTATGTTAATCTAAATTCAACAAAAGAGGAAAATTGAATATGAAGACATTTTTAGGGGACATGCATGACTACATATATGAGTCAGAAAAGGTGGCACTGAATGTATTCTCAAACAGAAAAGAGTTATCTTCTGGATTCATTGATGTATTCAAAAACAATCAAATTGAAACAATTGTATTAACAGGAGCAGGGACATCAAATTATTCTGCCCAAGGGGTAAGAACATTTTTTGAAAAGGTATTGAAAATTCCTGTCATCGTTCCATTAACAAATCATTTCATTGATGGGGAGTATTTAGTTAAAGGAAAAGGGTTATGTATTGGGATTTCTGCAACAGGTAGCAGTGCTTCTACAATCAAAGCTTTAGATAAAGCCAACTCGCTCGGTATGATTACCATGGCTTTAACAAATGAATTGGATTCTGAAGTAGTAAAACATTGTGACCATGTCTTGTTTCTAGATCATGGGGTTGAAGATGTTTCACCAAAAAGTAAAAGTTTCATTTGCGAAATCGTTACTCTAATGTGTTGTGCATTAGAAACTGCAAATGAAATAGGGAGTGTTACAAGTATTGAGTATGAAAATTATAGTAATCGATTAGAAAAAACGGTATGTAATCTAACACATATCGCAATCAAGAGTGATGAATGGTTTAAACAAAATGAAGAGGAGTTTAAAAATTGTAATCGAATGTTACTAGTAGGTTATGGTAAAAACTTTGGCATTCTTCAAGAAGGGGCATTAAAAATTCTTGAGTGTGGAAGATTTCAAACCTGTTTCTATGAATTAGAAGAATTTATGCATGGTATTTATCATTCGATTGATAAAGATTGCTATATCTTGCATCTCGGTAATAAGAGTAAATATTTTGAAAGAATGATTCAATTAAAAAATTATTTGTCCGAGTTTACAACTCATCAATTTCTTATTACAAGCCAAGATTGTAGTAATACAATCCAAGACTTAAAAATAAACTTTGTGGATGATGAAGAGTTTGCGATGATTGAATACATTGTACCTTGTCAAATACTTGCGTATCGTATTGCGGTTACGAAAGGGATAAATCCTAACAAACCAAGTGATCCATATTTCCATAGAAAAATGAATAGTAAATTTATTTAAACAGGAGAGAATATGAAAAAAATACTAGTTATAACACATGGCACATTTGCCGAAGGGATTAAGGAATCAGTAAACGTTATTATGGGAGATAACTCAATGATTGATACATATTGTGTAACAGTATCGAGTTCTCCTGAAGAAGTGAAACAAAGTATCTCAGATTACATGAGTCAAATAGAAAAACATATACCTGTACTTGTCTTAACGGATATACCTGCAGGAAGTACTACCGCATGTTCAGCTCCGCTATTGGCAGAATATCCAAATATGCATTTGGTATCAGGATTAAATTTAGGCATGATGTTAGCCTTCGCTATGCAAGCAATTGAAGAAGGCGATATAGATGAGAATATTAGAAATGTAATAGATGATGCAAAAAATACGATGTTATACATCAATGATGTATTTAACGGAATAACCAAGGCTTAAGAAGAAAGGAGGAGAATGATGATTAAGCAATTAAGAATTGATGACAGATTGATTCATGGGGAGGTTGTAGTTTTGTGGCTATCTCACACAAGTGCAGACACAGTTATCGTCGCAGATGATCAACATGCTACAAATCCAATGCTAACAATGACACTAAATCTCGCAAAACCAAAAGGTGTCACAATGCATGTGTTAACACTTGAAGACACAGTAAAGTATGTGAATGATACAACACATGATGTAGAAAAAATATTCATAGTATGTGCAAATGCGCAAAATGCATTAAAGCTTGTTCAAGGATGTGAATCAATCCAAGAAGTAAACATCGGAGCTATGAGATCTTCAAATGGCAAGAAACAAGTTACACTTAAAGTTTACGTAGATCAAAAAGATGTAGAAGATTTACAAGAAATCGAAAAACTAAATCGTACTATTTATCAACAAACAAAACCAGATCAAAAACGTGTTTCATTAAAAGAAATAGCAGCGAAATTATAAAACGAAAGGGGATATAATTATGTTTTTAATTCAATGTATTCTAGTTTCAATTCTAGCAGGATTACTACGTTGGGATGGTCGTGTATTTGGCCAAACGTTAGCTGAAGTTCCACTATGTGCAGGGGTTCTAGTAGGTATTATCATGGGAGATCCTTATACAGGATTAATCATGGGTGCAAGTTTACAATTAATTTTCTTAGGTATTGTTGGTATTGGTGGAGCAACTCCTCCAGATTCAACAATCGGGGCAGTAATGGGTACTTTCTTTGCAATTACAGCAGGATTAGATGCAGAAACAGTAATTGCATTAGCAATGCCAATGGCAATCTTAGGTCAAGCATTAGGTATTCTTTGCCGTATGATCAATGTTCGTTACAATATCGTAATTGATAAAGCAGCAGCAGAAGGTAATGCAAAGAGAATCGATAGTGCTTTATGGCAAGGTGCATTTATATTCTTTATCTTAACAGCTATTCCAGTATTCTTAGGATGTTACTTTGGAGCTGATGTAGTTCAAGCTATCGTTGATTTTATTCCACCAATTATTCTTACAGGATTATCAAGATCAGCAAGTTTATTACCTGCATTAGGTATGGCATTATTAATGAACTTCATGTTTGATAAACAAACAGCAGTATATTTATTCCTTGGGTTCGTATTAAATGCATTCTTAGGAATGAGTTTATTAGGAATTACATTCTTAGGTGTAATTATTGCAGTTGCAATGTATCAAGCTGGAAAGCATAAGGCATAGGGAGGATTAGAAGATGACATTAACAGCAAAAACTTTAAAACGTACATTCTGGCGTTCATTCCCTCTACAAGGATGTTTCAACTATGAACGTCAACAAACAGTAGGGTGGTTATATAGTTTAGTTCCAGGACTTCAAGAAATTTATCATGATGATCCTGAAGGATTCAAAGAAGCATTAACTCGTCATACAGGTTTCTATAACACAAGTCCACAAATGACTTGTTTCATTCAAGGTGTTGTTCTTGCTATGGAAGAAGAAAAGCACAGAAATCCAGATATGGATGGAGATTCAATTGCTGCTGTACGTACGGCGTTAATCGGTCCTTTAGCAGGTATTGGAGATGGATTATTCTGGGGAACACTTCGTACAGTTGGTTTAGGTATTGGGGTAGCTATGGCTTTAGAAGGTAACTATCTTGGACCAGTAATTTTCTGGTTGATTCATAATATTCCACATTTCTTAGTTCGTAAATATGGATTAAAACTAGGTTATGAACAAGGAATGAATTTCCTTAGTGGTGCTATGGGAAATGGGGCAATTGAAGAAGTAACTGCAGGAGCTAAAATTGTTGGATCAGTAGTAGTAGGTGCAATGATTTCGAGCATGGTTAAAGTTACAACATCAATTACATTCTCATTTGGTAGTGTATCTTATGCAATTCAATCATTGTTTGATACATTAATGCCTAACATGCTTCCACTTTTAGTTACATTCGGTTGTTACTATTTAATGAAAAAAGGTGTTAGTACAACAAAAGTTATGTTCTTATTAATTGGACTAGCAATTGTACTTGTATTATTAGAAAGTTTGCCATTCTTGGCACCAGTAGTAGTTGGATAAGAGGTAAAAAATGGATAATTACGATGCTATATCAGAAAATGCAATGTTGGAGTACATTCGTGAAACTCCACTTGTATTAAAAAATATTCTTGATAATAGAAAAGAATATACGAAAGAATTTGTAGAAGATTTTGTAGAAAATAAATATGAAAAAGTAATAATTATTGGATCAGGTACTTCATATCATGGAGGATTATCTTCAAGAGCTTTCATGGAAAAAACATTGAAGGTAACAGTTGATGCGAATTATCCATTATTATACAAGAACTTCACATCTGTATTTAATGAGAAAACAGTAGTGATTGGTATTTCACAAGGTGGTGAAAGTAAATCTACAATTCAAGGTTTAGAATATTCTAAAGAACATGGATGTAAAACTGTTTCAATAACTGAAACTGGTAAAGACTCTAAACTTGCGAAGTATTCAGATATTTCTTTATGCATGCAATGTGGACCAGAAGTAGCTGGGCCTAAAACAAAAGGTTATCAAGCAACAATGATGATGTTAGATATTCTAGCATTAGAAACTGGACTTGCTACAAAAACAATTGATATAGAAGAATATGAAGCAGTTTTGGCAAGACTTTATAAAGTTGTCGACAATCAAAATAAGATTATTGAAGAATCAATTAAGTGGTATGATCGTAACCGAGAAGATTTCTTAACAGCCAAAAGAATTATCATCGTTGGTTACAAAAATAACTTTGGTAATGTATTAGAAAGTCGTCTAAAAATTGAAGAAGCAGTTCGATATGGTATCGAAGGATATGAGTTGGAAGAATTTATGCATGGTATTTATCATTCAATTGATGAAGGAGTGCATCTAATTTATATAGCTCAAGATGATGAATTTAAAGAACGTTCTATTAAGTTAAGAGACTTCATGCATGATTACTCATCACATGAATTTATGATTGGTGATTTAGGATTAAATAATCCAATGAATATGGATTTTAAATTTGTGAATGACAAAGAATTCTGTGCGTTTGAATATATTATTCCATTGCAATGCTTAGCATTCTACTTGTCTAAAGATTTAGGTATAAATGCAAATATACCAAAGATTAAAAATTTCCATTATTTAATAGGAAGTAAATAAAGTGAACAAGGGATGCGTTGCATCCCTTCATTTTTAGGTGAAATATGAAAATATATATCGATTTATTTGTATCTTGGTTTAAAATGGGTCTTTTCACATTTGGAGGTGGGTATGCAATGTTACCTATGATCCAAAGAGAAGTGATCGATAAACATCATTGGGCAACAGAAGAAGAAGTAATGGATTATTATGCAATAGGCCAATGTACACCAGGTATTATTGCGGTGAATACCGCGACATTTGTTGGGTATTACCAAAAAGGAGTATTGGGTGGGATTGTTTCAACACTAGGAGTTATAACACCTAGTATCATCATTATTAGTTTAATCGCAACAGTATTAAGTAATTTTGCAGAAATTGTAGTTGTACAAAATGCATTAGCAGGAATTCGTGTGGCAGTTTGTTATCTGATGATGACAAGCATCATCAAGTTATGGAAATCAAGTATAAAAGATACGATTGGAATTCTTGTATTTGTTGTTGCAGTAGTCTTGTCGTATTTTCTTGATTTTTCAGTGGTTCTGATTATTTTATTATCAGCCTTAGTTGGGATTGTGGTTTGTAATATGAGGAGAAGAAAAGCATGAGTACATTTCTCTTATTAATTATCGAATTTTTTAAAACAGGTTTATTCGCAATCGGTGGTGGGTTAGCAACTATCCCCTTCCTACAAGATATGGCAGTGAAATACAACTGGTTCACAACTGAAATGCTAACCACCATGATTGCAATATCAGAAAGCACACCAGGACCAATGGGAATCAATATGGCTACTTATGTTGGGTATCATATGTTTGGATTACCAGGTGCAATCGCAACATCATTAGCTCTTGTTGCACCAAGTATAATTGTGATATGCATTATTGCAAATATGCTGACAAAATTTAAACAAAATCAAACAGTGCAAGATGTTTTTTATGGGTTAAGACCAGCAGTAGTTTCGCTTATCGTTGTGGCTTGTATTGATATCTTCTTAATCACATTGTTCAATCAAAAATTTGATTCGCTCATGAATTTGTTTAATATAAAATCAGTCGTGCTATTTTTGGCGCTAATCGCAATCAATAAATTTAAAAAACTCCATCCTATTTTAATTATTGTTCTTTGTGCTTGTACAGGGGTCATTTTTGCATTTTAAATATGATAATGAATATAGAATCGTATAAAGGAGTTATCTTTGATATGGATGGTGTTATCATAGATTCAGAACCTGTGTACATGCATAAACAAGAAATTTTTATGCAGATGAAAAACTTTGATATCCGAAATAATGTATTGTATAAATTAGTTGGTAAAAGTAGAAGAGAATCATTTAAACTACTTCAATCACAAATCCCAAACTTTTATCAAGATGAAAATATTTATCTCCATGAGTATCAAGATTTTTGGAAAGATTTTAATGTGAATTACAAACGAATTGAAAATGTAGGTATCAGGGAATCATTAAATTTTTGCAAGTGTAATGGACTCAAGATTGCACTGGCATCTTCTAGTTCGAAAGAAACAATTATAAGGGTACTTAATGAATTAGAATTATTCAATTTCTTTGATGTCATCGTATCCGGAGATGATTTCAAAGAAAGCAAACCAAACCCAGAAATATACTTAGATACACTAAAGAAAATGAATCTAAAAAACAGTGAGTGCTTTGCGATAGAGGATTCGACTGTTGGTATACAAGCTGCAAAAGGTGCAGGATTATTTGTAATTGCTAAAGAGGATAATAGATTTGGATTTGATCAAAGTAGTGCCGATCATATAATATATGATATAAACTTGAAAGCAGTGTTTATCGATAAATGATAAACACTGTTTTCTTGTTATTACAATAGAATAGAAACAGTAAAAGTTGAATCATTATTATCAAATAG
>NZ_JAVWNC010000023.1:0-31046 GCF_036637135.1 Anaerorhabdus sp.
TGAATATATTCTAACATAAAATCTTCATAACTTGAATATGATTCAAGTCTATTTCACTGAACTTTCACGCATATTCCTTATCGCATGTCCTCAGTTCATCGCTGTATCTTTACTTTAATCGCAGAGAACTTTCCTAATAGATTAAAAAACCTCTTTCGAGGTTTTGATTAAACTTCTAAATAATCAATTGCTTCACGTATCATTTCCTTTGTGATTGGATAAGGTATGTGATCTAATTCTTTGTTTTTAAGCGTTAGTTCCAATACATCTTCTAATGGATCATCTTTACTAATACCTAAATCGTTTAAACAAATTGGTAATCCAATGGTTTTATAGAATTCAATTGTTTTATTTAATTTATCATATTGTTTATCAACAATTAATTGAATTAGAACACCATAAGAAACTACTTCTCCATGGAAATGCTTTTCTTCTATTTCTTTTCTACAAGTCAGACCATAAAATAAAGCATGTGCTAACGCACTATTATAATCTGCATTAATAATCAACGAAACGATACCTGTTGAAACAAGAATATTTTGTATGGTTGCTTCAAGTTCCTTTGATAAGATTTTTGCTTCTGCATCACGGTATCCTTTAGTTGCATGTTTTACAATTGAATCATAACATAGATTACTTACTTGAAGGGCTAGTTCATCCGTATATTCTATTTCATCATTTCTACACGAGAAATATGTTTCAACATTCTTCGCAACTGTATCACCAATTCCTGCCCACAAATATTGCAGTGGAGCATTCATAATAACTTCTGTATCAATCATGCAATAGTTTGGTGCTTTTCTACAATGATAAATATCTTTAAACAAATGATCTTCCGTATACATAATTGATATCTTCGTTACTGCTGCACATGTCGATGCAATTGTTGGTACAGTAATTACAGGTATATTGCATTTATCTCCTATTACCTTACAAGTATCGATACATTTACCACCACCAATAGCGAAAATCATATCTGCATTTTGAACTTCATTATCATTGATAATAGAATCCACATTTTCATAAGTTGCATCATTACCATAGAGATAACTCTTAAGTATTTTACAATCAAATTTTCTAATATAACTGTTTAATTTTTCTTGGCATGCTTTATAAGCTTTTTCACCGTGAATTAAAACTATTTTATTTCCATATAAGCGACTAATTTTTCCAATTGCTTCATAGCTATCCTTGCCAATCGAATACGATGGTAAAATAACTTCTTTCATTATTTTGCTAAAGCTTCCTTAACAAACTTAATATACTCTTCATCTTGGCAATTAGCGAAGAAACATTCTTGGAAATTTTTAGTTAATGATCCTTTTAATAAAGCTGGATCGATTGAGCTAAGAGCTTCTAATACTGGTTTACCAACTTGACGTTTAACTTCTGCAAGAATTCTAACGTTTCTATTTTGAGATTCTTTACGATCTTGTGGGTATCCTTGTCCTTTTGGAGAACCAAACGCTTTTTCAAAGATTGTTTTGATATTTAATTCTGCACCCCATCCAAAACCTTTTGCATATGGAATTGACAATGCATTTCCATCGTTGATTTGTAAGAATAAGTAAGCATCTGTTGGTTCAATACAATATCCACAGTTTACACCTGGAAACATATTACATGCCATTAGTGCTCCTTGACCAGTACCACATCCAGTAACAACGAAATCAACTGCTTTTGAATTAAGTAGTAAAGCTGCTTGTACTGAGATATTCATATAAGTAAGACGTGGATTTTCTTCACTGTAGTCAGTAGGTAAATCTTGTGGATTGTTTACATATTGCATACCTGTGTTGAATACTGTGTGTCCCATTGGTTCTACAACTGATTTTAATTGTTCTAATACGATTGCATTCTTTGAAGCTTGTGAAAATTCATTAATTAGTGCTATTTTCATATTTTTTCCTCTACTTTCATATAAAAAATACCACTTTCAGTCTGTTCAGAAAAACATTCTTCTAGACTATAAAGCGGTAATTTTTTATTTATTCATTTTTTTAAAGAATTTAGCTAATATTCTTAACATATTCTCTTGTAGCACGATCCAACATCCAATTGCGATTTACTCTTACAAAACGATTTGGTTCTATTTCATATCCATCTTCTTCTCTTAAGAAGATTTCTTCAAATTGTTCATAATTTAATTGCATACGTACAGGTTCTTCCTTAAGTACAGATATGATCTCTACCATATTCTCTCGTCTTGTATTATATACAGTAAACTCAATTTCTTCGAGTGTCGCTTTCTTTGAATCAATAATTTGCTTCTCACAAAACATTTTTGCCATCTCGACAATTCGGTCATCTAAACCTTCTTCTAATATACGTACCTTTTCAACAAACTCCATGATTTTCTTACAATATCTATAGGTATACCCAGGAATTACATCAAATGGTATTTTTGGATTAGCTTCTAATTCTTTCTCAATTTTATCATCGATTAAATAAACCATAATCTTATTTTCTGGATCATGATATAAACAAGGATATACTACTTGATATACATCATGGCAATGTGGACATTCCACTTTGAATATTTCATTGTGAAATAATTTTTCTCTTAAATCTGGGTCTAGCTCAACATTAATACTTTCCCAAATCTCAATTTCGTAATCTTTTCCACATTTAGGGCATGTGAACATTCTTGTTGATGATTTACTCATTTGTTTCCTCCAAACTAAAATGGTACCGAAATACCATTTTATGATTTCTTTCCTTTAATAACTTCTGGATATTCTTCCAATATATCATTTACAAAATCTTTTAGTTTCTCAAATGTTTCATCATTCACATGAACCGAACTATTAGCGGATACTAATTGAATTTGATTATTGAGTAACACAGGTACAATATCTACTTTCTCATTTTGGTGAATACCAATGTCTTTTTCAGGCTCTTTAAGAAGACGTCCTTCAATAAACTTAGAATTGTACTCTACTGATTCTACCAAATATTTATAGAATTTTCCATCACTTAAGAAATGAACGTTTAGAATGTCTGGATAGTGAATATCACGTTGATAATCTAATTCTTTAATATTACGTACTTGAGCTAACTCACGAGTACAGTCTTCATCTTCAAATAATGCAGCACCTTTGACTTGCATCTTAAATGTTGGTTGTTCAACAATATCAAACTCATAGGCAACGATATCGAATGAACTAAATAACGCTAGGGGTTCTTGTATATCTAAACCTTTTTCACAACTATCTATTGAATTGCCTATCGCAAGCACCGGAAATACTAAATTTCCTGCAGCATCGATCATACATGTGGTTAGCATAAAACAATCTTCAACACTTACATCTACCAATTCTTTACATTCTTCTGTCAGATCATCTACTTCAAATATTTGGTATTTGTGGTAAAGTTCTGTAAATCTACTTTCTTCTAATATCATCATATGCCTCCCTTCTTTGCCATATTATACCAAGGTTGCTTATAAAAGAAAACATTTAAGCATATAGCTAATATATATAAGCAATCTTCGCTTTAATCGGCATGATTAAGAAAATCATGATGATTTTATCACCATGATTCCTCTTCTTACTTCTTATTTATACCTAGTAAAGTTCTTGTCACGATACTAGCACACAATAATCCTGATGCAGCAGGTACAAAGACCATACTTGCAGGTGGTATTCTTTCTTTTCTTGTCTTACCATCAGGATTAGTTTCAACATTTTGTTTAAATGGTATTTCTGTTGAAAATGCCACATGTATTTTATATTTTATATTTCTCTTTTTAACTAGATCGCGTAATGCTTTCGCTAGTGGATCATATGTCGTTTTATCTAATGTTGTTTGTATTACTTTACTTGGATCGAATCGATTTGCCATCCCCAGTGAACTAATGCATGGAATCTTATTTTTATGACATAACTCAATTAAATCTAGTTTCGCAGTTACTGTATCAATCGCATCAATTACATAATCTATCTTTTGATTAAATATATATTCTAATTCTAAACTAAAGAATTCATTTATACATTCAACTTCACATTGATCATTAAAAGATACAATGCGTTCTTTCATACATTCTGTTTTTTGCTTGCCTATTGTTGGATAGGTCGCAAGTATTTGCCGATTTAAATTACTTAATGCTACTACATCATGATCCACAAGGATTAGTTTTCCAATACCGCTTCTTGATAATGCTTCTGCAGCATAAGATCCCACACCACCAACACCGACAATCAATACACTCGCATTTCGAAGTGAATCTACTTTATCTTTTCCAACTAAAAGTTCTACTCTTTCTAATGGATTACTCACTTTTATTTCTCCAATTTTCAATCAGTTCTTTTGTTTTTTTAATTGAATCTTCATCATTCATATCAACCCAATGAATCGGTGTTTGATTATTAAACCATGTATATTGTCTCTTCGCAAATTGGCGAGAATGTTTTTGAATTTCTTCTATTGTTTCTTGTAATGACACTGTCTTGTTGAAATAACCTTGCCATTCACGATAGCCAATTCCTTGCATAGCTTGATCTGTAAACTTAACACCATTTTTAATCAACGTTTGAACTTCTTGTTCCAAACCATCATTTACCATTTTTTCTACACGTTGATTTATTCTCTCGTACAACACATCTCGTGGTAATGTGCATCCCAATATGAATGCATCCACAATTGGTTTGTGTTCTTGATTTGCGATGATTTCTGATTTAGTAATGCTTGTAGTATCATAAATCAAACACGCACGAATGAGACGTTTACGATTGTTTGGATGAATACTCATTGCCTGTTCATTGTCAAAAGTCTTTAGATAATCTACCAAATCATCATTCGTCATTGATTCATATTTTTTAATGAGTTCTGGATATTCATCTGGTTGTTTCTCAAAAACATAATCATATACACACGCTTTGATATATAAACCAGTACCACCCACAATCATTGGCAAGCAATTTCGTTCAGTGATTTCATCAATCTTTTCTCTTGCATGTAATTGGAAATCCGCAACACTATAATTATCAGTAGGTTCTAATATATCGATACAATAGTGCGGAATATCTCGCATCTCATCTGGTTTAATTTTACCTGATCCAATATCTAGCCCACGATAGACTTGTATTGAATCGCCACTAATGATTTCACCATTTAGTTGTTTCGCTAATTCGATTGAAAAACTTGTTTTACCAACGGCTGTCGGCCCTACAATTACTAATACTTTTTTCATCGTAAAAACTCCTTTTCCAATCGCGTTGCATCTATACAAATAAACGTTGGTCTTCCATGAGGGCAATGATATGGTTGATTGCATGATGCAAGTTGTGATAAGACCTCATTCATTTCAATCTCATTCAAAATACGATTGAAGCGAATTGAGTGGTGACATGCCATTGTCGCTATTTTGTGTTTGTGTATTTTACTCTTTGATATTTCTTTTTCATCTTTGAAACTATCTACTAAGTCTTGTAGGAAAATTGCTTCATCCACATCCTTTAACCATATTGGAATTTCTCGAACAACAAATGAATCATCTCCAAACACTTCGAATTGAATACCTAAGTCTTTGACAACATTATTCATCTCATCCACTCTTCTTACTAAATCATGAGTAGTATGAATCATATGTGGCACTAAACATTGCGTCATTGTATGTTGGGCACTTTCCATTTCTGTTAGAAGTTGTTCATAATGCACTCTTTCTTGTGCAGCATGTTGATCAATGATATACAATCCCTCAACTCCTTCACACAAAATATACTTACCATGCATTTGTCCAATAACTTTTAGTATTGGAAATTCTTTTTTTGCAAGTGGTACTATTTTTTCTTCAATAACCGTTTCAACCATTCTAGGTTCTTCTTTGGTTTCTACCCTATTTATAACTTCAGTCTCTTGTGGTTTTAATTGAATTGCATTTTGAATGGGTGTATAACTTTGGTTCTCTTCTTTAACAGTCTGTTGAATTGGTAAATCATTATTTTCAAATAGACTTTGTATTTCTACTTTTTCTTTTACTACGCGTTCCATATTTACGATTGGAGCTTGAATATGTTCTCGTATTGCATTGGGTATAATTTCACGCAATAAATATTCAAGTTGTTGTTCCTTAGATAATCGTACTTCCCATTTACTTGGATGCACATTCACATCAACAAGTTGAGAATCCATTGTAATATTTAATACGACAATTGGATAACGATCACTTGGTATATAATTTGCATAACTATCAATAATTGCTTTTTGTATACGATATGGACGAACCATTCTTCCATTTAGAAAAACACTTATTGCATTTCTTGTTGCTCGATTAAATTGCGGATGAACACATACTCCATGAACTCTATAGTCTGTATCTCCATCATCAATCATAATAGAATTTTTAGCGATATCTTTTCCATAGAGTTGATAAACTACTTCTAACAAATCATTTGATCCTGAAGTTTTGAAAGTTTGTTTATTGTCACTTGTAAAAGAGAATGCAACTTCTGGATGAGATAGCGCAAATTTTTGTACAACATCACTAATTAAGGAATTTTCATAAGGTACAGTTTTTAGATGTTTTAACCGCGCCGGTGTTTTTTGAAACAATCCTGATATTTGAATCATCGTTCCTTGATTACAAGGATAAGGACGAGCACTAATGAGTTTCCCATATTTAATTTCAACTCGCGTACTTTGTTCTCCATTGTTTGTTTCCAAATTAACTTCTGATACAGAAGCGATAGAAGGTAATGCCTCTCCTCTAAATCCCAATGTTTTTATTGACCACAAATCTTTCGTATTGGCTATTTTACTAGTTGCATGTCGCTCAAATGCCATCGTTGCATCTTCACTGTCCATCCCAACTCCATTATCAACGACTTGAATACTTTGTATACCACCTTGTTGTACAAGGATATCAATGCGTGTTGCTTTGGCATCAAGAGCATTCTCAACCAATTCTTTTACAATCCCCATTGGTCTTTCTACAACTTCTCCAGCCGCAATCATATTTGTAAGTTGTGTATCTAATGCTTGTATAACACCCATCTTGTTACCTCACTCTAATCTTCATGTATTAGTTTACCATTTTTGTAGCTTCTTTTGTAGAACAAGCGCGCAAGAAAAGACTCCTCAAGGGAGTTTCTTCTTTTTTATATATAAGGGGATAGAATAACGATAACACAACAGGGGAATTGTGTTACACAAGCTTATTATTAGCTTGTGACTATACTATACCAATACTCTAACGCAATAATTTGTGGTGAATATGTAAAATTATGTTATTTAGGTGATTTTCCCCAACAAATTGAGTAATGTTTAGTCTTTTTGAGTCATTGTTGCCTTTATCCCTTTATGATAGAATAGACTTATATATTTCTTTATGACCTATTACTTCCTAATAATACAGGAGATATCAAATGAGTAAAACTTTCAAATTCAGCGTACTTTTAATCAATATACTTTTACTAACTCTCGGATGGATATCTCCAATCCCTGTTTTTGCTGAAGAAAAAATCGAGTTTACCGCTGAAGAGAAAGAATATATCGAACGTACAAAAGATAATCCAATTGTAACAGGAATCATACCTCATGTTTATCCTTTATCTGCTTGTCCTTATGAAGGAGGTTCATTTAAAGGTACAAATGTTGAAATGCTTCATCTCATTTCTGAATTATCTGGATTAAATTTTGAATTTGTTTGTGTACCTATCGAACAAAAAACTCCTTATGAAGCATTAATTAATCATGAATTTCAAATCGTTGCAGGTACTATTCGTTTAGATGTCTTTGAACAAAACGAGAATCTACTTTTATCGGATCGTTTTTGCGATGGTTCTGCAACTTGTATAGCTAAAAAAGATACAAATCCTGCCATTCTAGAAACAGGTAAAATTGCAGTTATGCAAGGATATCAAGCAGGTTATGAGTTTTCTCAAATGCAATTCCCCAATCACGAAATCATTTTATACCCATCAAATGAAGACGTTATACGGGCAGTCAATCAAGGAAAAGCAGATTTAGCAATGATAAGTCGTTATGTTGGTATTTATGAATTACAAAGTCCCTTCAATGAAAATCTTACTGTTCTAGCACCTTATCAACGTGTTGTTGACAGTGTTATTATGACAACGAATACACCAGAAAATCAAATAATTATTTCTATAGTTAATAAAACTCTTGCCGCAATAAGCGAGGATGAATACAACAATATTCAAATGACTTACATTATCAACAATCCTTACAAATATTCAATCTTTGAATTGTTCTTCAAATATCGGTTCCTTATTTTTGCAGGTGTTACAGTTGTTTCAATTCTATTTATACTCATCATTCGATTGCTAAATTCACAAAAAGAAAAAGTTATTTTATCCAACGATAATTTGACAGGTGCTTATACTGATGCAGGTTTTGAACTTCAAGTTTCAAAAATTCTTAGTCGTTCCAATAAGCATTTCTTCATTACTGATTTTGATCTTTCACATTTTAGTAGCTACAATGATTTATATGGTAAAGCACAAGGTGATATCCTATTAAAGAAGATTGTCGAAGTTGTAACTTCTTTCCTATGTGATCAAGACGCGATATGTCGATCGTATGCCGATAATTTCCGCGTAATATCATATAAAGAAAATATCGAAGAATTAGTAGCTGATATTAAACGTGCAAATGATATCTTGAGTCAACTTATAGATGCAAGTATGCGTTTTAACTTTGGTATCTATGTCGTTGATGATCACAATATTCCGATTTCTAAAATGTTTGATTATGCTGCTATGGCAAAGAAAATAGCGAAAAACGATCCAAACACAATGATTCGAATATTTGATAAAAACCTACATGACATACAACAAAATGAGACTCGAATGCTTGCTTATTTTAATCAAGCCTTAAAACAAAAAGAGTTTGTCGTATATTATCAACCAAAAGTCGATGTTAAAACAAATAAAATTGCTGGTGCTGAAGCATTAGTCCGGTGGATTAATAGTGAGGGTAAAGTTATTCCTCCATCTAGTTTTATTGAATTATTTGAAAAAAATGGTCAAATTCAAAAACTCGATTTCTATGTGCTTGAACAAGTATGCAAATTCCAACGAAGTCGTCTTGATCAAGGAAAAGAATTATTCCCAATTTCATCTAACTTCTCTCGGGTTCATTTATTCAGTAATGATTTCATTCCCATCTTAAATTCAATTGTCGATCACTATGATCTTCCAAAAAGTTGTATCGAAATTGAATGTACAGAAACTGCAATGACTTACGACTCTGAAATTTCTATCTCTATCTTAGGACAGCTTCAACAAGAAGGATATTCAGTTGCAATGGATGACTTTGGTCAAGCATATTCATCATTAAACTCTTTGCGTTCTATGCCATTAAATGTTGTAAAACTGGATCGTGGATTTTTATTGGTTACGATGGAAGAAGAAAAAGCTCGTTCCAAAACCATCATTCGAAATATCGTCACTCTCGTACACGACTTAAATTTAAAACTAGTTGCTGAGGGTGTAGAAATCTATGCGCAAGTATTATTTCTGAAGAGTGTTGGTTGTGATTATATTCAAGGTTATTATTTCTCGAAACCATTAAGTGAAACAGATTTTATAAATTTATTAAATGATAGTCTTTATATTATAAAAGAAAACAAAACTAAAGAATAAAAACATCACTATGAATTAACTCCTAATTTATTTAGTAGTTAATTCTTTTTTTTGAATAAAAAAAAGAATTCATATCATTGAATTCCTTTACATTTTCTTGTTTTTCTCCGCAGCAGTTACAACCGCTTCTATAACAGCGTTCCTGAACCCATTTTTTTCTAGCGATGCAATCGCATCAATTGTGGTTCCTCCTGGTGATGCTACTCTATCTTTTAGTTCTCCTGGATGTAAATTAGACTCTAAAACCATCTTAGCCGAACCATATACTGCCTGTGCTGCAAATAAGTAAGCTTGTTTTCTTGGCATACCTTCTTTTACTGCTCCATCAGCCATGGCTTCAATCATCATATAAACATAAGCCGGTGAAGATCCACTAACACCAATTACTGCATCAATTAAATACTCATCCACAATTTCGCATTGACCACAACATTCAAATAACATTTTAATATCTTGTACATTATCATATTGAGTTTCCAGTTTCATTCCTTCACTTAGGCTTAGCGATGTCATTCCAGCTTGAACCATTGCTGGCGTGTTTGGCATAGCACGAACTATATTTCTATCCTTACCCAACCACTCTTGAAGTTGTTTAATTGTAACTCCCGCAGCTATGGATACAATTGTTGCTTGAGGAAGAATATTATTTTTTAATTCATTGCAAATTTTCTCTATCATATTTGGTTTAACACATAAAAAAACAATATCCGCAATTGCACATGCTGAAGTATTAGAAGATGTGACATCAATTCCATAATGATTATGTAATTCCTCTAATTTACTTTCATCCCTTCTCGATGCAATGATGTTGAGGGGATCTACTCCACTTTTAATCATGCCACTTATAATCGCTTCCGCCATATTGCCACAACCAATAAAACATATTTTCTTATTCATAAATTGTACCTCACATGAAACAAGTATATCACGGAATAGAATCACTTCAATTTCACAATAAGAAAAAGTCCTCTCGGACTCTTCTTTTTTATATTTATATAAGGGGATAGAATATTACTAACACAATAGGGGGTTGTGTTAATACGTGCAAGTTATTATCTCTTGCATATATAATATAGCAATATTCTATAGTTAGATTTTGTTAACAATATGTGAAATTATGTTATTTGATTTGTTCTTTTAGATCCACAATCATTTGTAATGCTTGAATTGGAGTTAGTGCATTTGGATCTACTAGATTTAGCATATCCATCACTTTTGTTTCTTTTGTGTCTTCTTTCTTCAATTCAACAATTTGATATGACTGTTGAACAACCCTTTTATTGCTTTCTAATTCTTTTAATAAATCTTTTGCTCGATCCAGTACAGAGTCTGGTAATTTCGCAAGTCTTGCAACATTAATACCATAGGAACGATCTGCTCTACCTTTTTTAACTCGATACATAAAGGTCACATGATCATCTTCTTCATGAACTTCAACGTGTACATTTTTAACACAATCGATGTTTTCTTCTAATGTTGTTAGTTCGTGGTAGTGTGTTGAAAAGAGTGTCTTAGCGTGAATGCATGATGCAATATATTCTATCATTGCTTGAGCAAGTGCCATACCATCATATGTCGATGTACCTCGACCAATTTCGTCAAATAGAATTAATGATTTATCCGTTGCATAAGTTAGCGCATGATTTGCTTCAGCCATTTCCACCATGAAAGTAGATTGTCCTGATAGAATATCATCGCTTGCACCAATACGCGTAAATATCTTATCAAATAAAGGCATCTCACATGACTTACATGGAACAAAACATCCCATCTGTGCCATGACTACAATAAGTGCAATTTGTCGCATGTATGTACTTTTACCACCCATGTTAGGTCCTGTAATGATTAAGACTTCATTCTCATCATTCATAACTAAGTCATTCGCAACATAACGCTTTTCTTTCATCATCTTATCTAAGATTGGATGACGTCCTTGTGTGATACAAACGTCTTTTCCAGTAAATACTGGTCGAACATATCCTTGTTCACTACATAGATTACTTAATGCATAAACACAATCAATCTCAGAAAGAACCATCGCAAGCTTTTGAAGTTTAGGTAAATACCCCTTAATCATTTCAAGTAGTTCTTGGAAAAGTTGTAATTCCATACGAATTGATCTCTCTTCCGCATGTAATATTGCATCTTCTTTTTCTTTTAAATCTTGTGTTACATATCGCTCACAATTCGTTAATGTTTGTTTACGTATATATCCGAATTCATCCTTAATTTGTGAATTCGCACCTTTACTAACTTCAATATAATATCCAAATACACGATTGTAACCAATTTTTAGCGTTTTAATACCTGTCTTTTCTTTTTCACTATTTTCTAACGCAAGAATCCAATCTTTTCCTTGTCGTTGAATCATTCGAATTTCATCAAGTTCTTTACTATAACCATCTTGGAACATACCACCTTCTTTTGTGGTAAGTGGCGGATTTTCAACAAATGCATTTTCTAATTGCATATGTAGTTCTTGAAGTCGATCACCCTTCTTTAGGTCATCAAATACTGAATCCTGAAGGCAATCAAATATCGCAGGCACTGCTTTCAAAGTTTTTTGTAGACGTATGCAATCCATCGCATTTGCATTCCCCATCGCAACTCTTGCGATAAGTCTTTGCACATCATATACCTTGGATAAGTTTTCTTTTAACTCTTCCCTAACCATGAAATTTTTCATTAAAACTTCAACACGGTCTAATCGTAATTCTATTTTCTTTTTATCCACTAGTGGTTTTTCTACCCACTTCTTGAGTAGTCTTGAACCCATTGCACTTTGACAACGATCCATAAAACTCCACAAGGTTTCACTCTTACTTTGTACCCTTAGTGGTACGACAAGTTCTAGGTTTTGTTGTGTGGAGAAATCCATATACAGAACTTCATCTTCTTTTTCGATTTCCACAACTTGAAGATGTCCTAACATCTTTTTTTGTGTTGCTTCTAAGTAATGAATCATTAAACCATAAGCTTCACGGTTTCTATCTTCCTTAATCTCTTCACATAAATCTAGATATTGTTCCTCAATACTTGTTTCATTACAATAAGAGATAACCACATTCCCTAATTCACGAAGTATCTTAATCCCTTTTTCATCAAAGTCATTGTTTAATACAACTTCCTTGATATTATTCTTAAGAATTGTTTGTGATAACACAACCCAATTTCTATCAATATTTTTAAGTAGTGTTTCTCCTGTAGACATTTCAACTATGGATAACGCAAATCCATATTGATAGTCAATAATACTTGCAAGGTAAATACTATTTTTTTCATCTGTGATCTCATCCATGATTGTTCCAGGAGTTACAACCTTAACCACATCTCTTTTTACGATACCTTGTGCAACAGATGGATCTTCTAGTTGTTCAACAATCGCAACTTTATATCCTCTTTGTACAAGTCGTTGAATATACGAAGTAACTGCATGATGAGGTACTCCACACATTGGCACTTTATCCTCTACCCCTGCATTTCTACCTGTCAGTACAAGATCTAATTCACTTGAAGCTATTTTTGCATCATCAAAGAACATTTCATAGAAATCTCCTAAACGATAAAAAACAAGGGCATCTAAGTATCCCTTCTTTACTTCAAGGTATTGTTCCATCATTGGTGTATATTTTGTCATAATGCCCTACTTCTTTCCTTGTCTATTATACCTTCTTTTATTCTATTTAAAAACCCTTAGAAAAACAAAAAAACTTAATCATTTGAATAATTAAGTTTCTTTCATTTTATATCTACTTATAGTTAGTGCTTAGTCTAATAACACATTTCGTATATTTTCTTTATATCTTCTTGGTTAAGTGGTACAAATCCTTCAATCGTTGAGTTCTTGCATGCTTTCTTAGCCATGATATCAAAGTTTGTATCATCAATACTTAATTCTTTAAATGTACTCTTAAGTTCTAGTTGTTTGAAGAAGAAGTCACTGATTAAACGAATACTTTCTTTTGCGATTTCCATTGGTGGTCGTGTTGAATCAATACCAAATACATTCACACCAAATTGCACATATTTACTTACTGTCTTTTCATTTAAACAATATTCCATCCAGCGAGGGGTTAGAATCGCAAGTCCTAAGCCATGCGTAATATCATAAATAGCAGATACTTCATGTTCAATTGGATGACAACTCCACGCCTGTCTTTTCCCACCATTCACAAATCCATTAATAGCCCACGAAGAAGCCCACATCAAATTAGCACGAGCTTCATAGTTTGTAGGTTCTTTCATTGCGATTGGCGCGTATTTTATAACCGTTTTCATAAGCCCTTCCATAAAACAATCCAACATATATAAATCTTGATTCATGTTGAAGTAAACTTCCAAGATGTGAGACATAATATCTGATGAACCACATGCAGTTTGATAAGCATTAACAGAGTAGGTATTTGTAGGATCAAGGAAAGACACTGCAGGTAACATTGGTCTACCTAATCTTCCTAATTTATCTTGAGTTTCTGGATTACTTATAACCCCACCTGTATCCATTTCTGAACCTGTTGCAGAAAGTGTAAGAATTGTGACAAGAGGTAATGCTTTTTCAATTGGAGCATTGTTCACAAAGAAATCCCATGGATCATGTTCTACATAAGCACCTGATGCCATAAATTTTGTTGCATCGATAGTAGAACCTCCACCAACCGCAAGTAGCACATCAATCTTTTCTTTCTTACAGATTTCAATACCTTTGCGCACTGATTCAATTCTTGGATTTGGTTCAATACCTGGTAATTCAAATAATTCTAAACCTGCATCTTTTATTTCTTTTACAACTTTGTCATAAAGACCTATTTTTTTAATTGTTCCGCCACCATAAGTTAGTAATACTTTTTTACCAAATTTACTTAATTCTTTTCCTAAGTTACCTAGTTGGTTTTCACCAAAATAAATCTTTGTAGGTATATCATATACAAAATTATTCATGTGTTTTCTCCTCCACTTGTTTGTATTGTAAATCATTGACTTCTTCTAGCCATTCATTTGATGAACCTTGTGCTGGTATTTCAATCGCTAAATGACAAAACCAACTTTCACTTGTCGCCCCATGCCAGTGCTTTGTTTCGGCTGGTATTTCTACAACATCTCCTTCTTGAAGTAAGAGTGGTTCACTGCCATAAGCTTGGTAATAACCCTTACCACCCGTTACCAAAAGAATTTGCCCTCCTTTGTGATGTATATGCCAATTGTTTCTACATCCCGGTTCAAATGTTACATTTCCAATACTAACATCTTTTGTTGTCAGCATGTTTAAATACGCTTTTCCCTTAAAGAATTTAGCGAATTCTTCAGGTAATTCATCACCTCTTTCGAAGCTACTTAATTTCTTATCCATCACATTACCTCCTTAACTACCCTAAGCATACCCCTTGGAGTCAACTCCAAGTCAAGCATTACTTTAAAAGAAAACACATACATTAGTTGTATGTGCTCAATTGTTTGTATGTAGTAAAGAGTGATATTATATTTGTTTTTTGTTCATCTGTAATTTCATACCAAGTAATTTGTATTTCTTCACCAATACTACGTTGATAATAAAGTATGATTTTTTCATCATAATTATTTATTGCAATTGAGTAAGATGTTTCTTCTAGATTCCCCGTTTGCATATCCAAGTCATAGATAGGGCAAATCACTCCATACTCCATTGTATTTCCATCAAAAAACTTATTTACATCTTTGGGTTCTTCTCTTTCACGAAAGGATGAAATCAAGTTCGTTAATTCAGTCGAATCGAGTTGTCCAATTTGATAAACATCTTCATCTACGTATAAAGTATAAAATAATTCATCAATAAAATAAGATTTACTTGTATCCAGTTTATAAATACTATGTGTCGATTCCCATCCTTTAAACTCAACATTTGCGATTGGAGTAACCTCACCTTCTTCCGTTAGAAGAGGTGTATCACTATTAAAAGTAAAAAGAATTTCTTTACCATCATTTGACCTTACAACGTTTCTATTTTCTCCATCCATATGCATCTCGATAAACATTTTTGTACTACCTACTTCAATATGATGTCCATCAAAATCCATTTCATAGGCAACATCAAATGAATCAAATGCATTACTCACGAATAGTAAATATAGGATCGATAAACAAGAAACAATACAAACTATAAAACCTATTATAACTTTATATATTTTTTTCATTTAGTCTATTTCCTTCATCATCACAAGTTCATGATTAATATCAAATTCTCCATTGAACTTAAATCCAAACTTTTCATAGAGGTTGATTGCGGGTTTGTTGGTTTCATATACACTTAAAAATAATTGATGTACTTGGTACTCTTCCATAATTTCATTAATTAGTTTTGGTAATATTTCTTTTGCGTAACCTCTACCTTGAAAGTTTTCATCTATGAAGAAACGATCCAACCAAACGCGACCATTTATTCCTTCTTCTTTCCACAATCCATACATGGCAAATCCAACATTACATTGATTCACTTTTATTAATATCGGTCTCCACAACGCTAATTCACGAGCCTCACTAAGACACTGTTCTACCGTTTCAATTGTATCGTTTTGATTTTCTTTTACTTGTAACTTCAATACATCTTCTAGATGTTCAAATGCATTCATAAATTCAATGTACATAACTAACCACCTTTTTTACATAGATAGATATATCATACAATTTCCCACTTGGTTTTACTATACCCATTGTCTATGAGGAACATAAAAAGAAAACTACTCGAAAGTAGTTTATCCCTTAATATAATGAAATGCACTTTGTGCTGCAACAGCACCATCACCGCAAGCAGTTACAACTTGGCGAAGTACTTTACTAATGCAATCGCCTGCTGCAAAGATTCCTTTTACTTTTGTTTCCATATTTTCATCCACAAGGATATAACCTTGTTTATCCATAATATCTAATTCCTTTGCGAATTCTGTATTTGGATCTGCACCGATATATGGGAATACTGCTTTTGTTTCCACAGTCATTTTTTCTTTTGTTTCTACATCTTCAAGAACAATCGCACCTACTTTACCATCAACTTCCACAATCTCTACTGGAACATGTTTCTTGATAATATGAATCTTCGGTTCTTGTTCAATTTTTGATTGAATGATTGGTTCCGCTCTAAAGACATCACGACGAATGACAATATTCACTTGAGATGCAAATTGTGTTAAGTAGAGTGATTCTTCTAATGCTGAATTTCCTCCACCAATTACTGTCACAACTTTATCTCTAAAGAATGCTCCATCACATACCGCACAATAAGAAACCCCTTTACCCGTAAGTTTGTCTTCATTCGGTATATTTAATAAACGTTCTTTTGTACCTGTCGCTATAATAATCGCATGTGCTGTATATGTTGTTCCATCAGCACAGATTACTTTCTTTACTTCACCATCTTCAATTTTGGTAATATCACCATATAAATATTCAGCTCCAAAGTGCGTTGAATGTTCAAACATTTGATAAGCTAAGTCTGCACCATTCATTTCTTTAATACTTGGATAATTTTGAATTTCAAATGTTTTAATAAGTTTTCCACCTGGCGCTTCTTTTTCCAACATGGCTACTTTTAATCCTGCACGAGATGCATAGATTGCCGCAGTCATACCAGCTGGTCCACCACCTACAATGACTACATCATATTGTACGTCCATGGATGATCCTCCTTCACTATTTCTTTTATTTCTTTTAAATCACGAATAATAACATTCGGTTTTGCATCTTCTAATACTTTGATTCGATCTTCATTAAAGATATAACCAATTGAGTAAACACCTGCATTGTGAGCAGCATAAATATCCGTCGCACTATCACCTACATAGATACATGAATCATGTCCTTCATTTAATAATTCACATGCTTTGAATATACCTTCAGGATCAGGTTTTCCATGTTTTACATCATTATGTCCTACAATAATATCCACGTATTGAGTTAGATTAAATAAATCTAATCCTAGTTTTACTCCATCATTGAACTTTGTAGATACAATACCAATTTTATATCCTTCTTCTTTTAATGTTTTTAAAAGATCTTCAGCATTTTCCATTGGCTTTACAAATTCAGGATGAATTTTGAAGTTATACTCACGGTATTCTTTAATTAATTCATCAACATTTTTATCCGGAAAATATTTTGGAAACATCTTCGCAAGTGGAGGTCCTAATACTTCTAATTGTTTATCTTTATCGAACTCTTCAGCAGTGCGATATTTTTCAAATAAATGACGATATGTTTCTAAAATTGCTGGTTCTGTATCAAGTAGTGTACCATCTAGATCAAATAACATAAGTGGTTTAGGATTCTTCATAAATTTTCTAAATAATCCCAAATATCCAAGCACACCCACTACGATGAATACTACTGACATAAGTTGAGCCATACGAATAGGACCAAACATAAGACTATCTGTTCGCATTCCTTCTACAATAAAGCGACTCCATCCATACCATACAAGATAGAAATAAACACCATCACCACGTTTCATGAAATGATATTTCTCATTTAGTTTCTTGATTACAAAGTATATCAGGATAAATCCTAACAAGTTCAATACACTTTCATATAAGAATGTTGGCACATAGTATTGTCCACCAATATTCATTGTATTTTTAATAAAATCCGGGAAATTTTTAAAATAAGCTTCTGTAACTGCCACACCATGAGCTTCTTGGTTTAAGAAATTACCCCAACGCCCGATAGCTTGTGCAATCAACATATTTGGAACAATACAATCCGCTAATCTTACAAAATCAAGTTTATGTTTCTTTGCGTAATAGAGTCCATAGAGAGCACCTGCAAGTAAACCACCTTGAATCGCAAGACCTCCATTATAGATTTGTAAAATTCGAATTGGGTCAGCCAAGTAATAGCTAAGATCATAGAATAAACAATACCATATACGCGCTCCTACTAGTCCCGCTAGAAAGCATCCAATCGCAAGATCTTCCGCAACCTCAATGTTATAGCCACATTTCTTTATTTCTCTTAAACTAAACAGGAACGTGACTCCAACTCCTGCAATCATGAGTACTGCATACCACTTAATTCCAATGTTTCCGAACTGTACAAGGGTCTGCATATCTGGGAATAATGTCATTCTTTATTTGCTCCTTTATTTGCTTTGTTTTGAGTTTCAATATAGCGCAATACTCTTTCTTCAAATTCTTTCGCACTATTAAACCCAGCTTCTTTTAGTTGGAAGTTTGTTACTGCAGATTCTACAAGAACTGCCATACTTCTACCTTCTTTAACTGGAAGTATGATTGTAGGAACTTGAATATCCAGAATGTTTGTATGCTTATCTTCTTCGATACCTACACGAGCATAATCCATCTTGTCATCATATTTTTCAAGTTTAATCACAACATCAATATTATCTTTCGCAAGCAATGAACTTGCACCAAACATTTTCGCAACATCAATAATACCAATACCACGAATTTCCAACATGCCAATTAATAATTCTGGACTATGTCCAATTAAGTTGTTGTGAACTTTCGAAACATCAACACGGTCATCCGCAACTAAAACATGTCCTCTACGAATAAGTTCTAGAGCAATTTCACTTTTACCCATTCCACTTTCTCCAGTAATTAATACACCTTTACCAAAGACACTAATCAGCACACCATGAAGACTATCTGATGGCGCTAATCGTTCATCAAGGAACGCAACAAGGTCTACCATTAAACGATAACTTGGTAAATCTGATTTAAAGATTGGGAAATTCATTTGCTTCGCAACATCAATTAAGATTGAAGGCACTTCTCTATTTCTTGAGAAAACAATCATTGGTGTATAGGCATCTGTAATAATCTTGAAACGTTCAAATTGCGTAGCTTCATCTAATGTTTCAATGTAAGCTAATTCTTTATCACCGATTATGACTATGCGTCGAGTTTCATTTTCTTTAAAGAAACCCGCAAGTTCAAGCCCTGGGCGATTCAAATCTGGCACAATAACCCAACGATTAAGTGATTCTTCATCACCTGTAACTTGTTCGAACTTAAAGTAGTCCACAAGTTCACGTATCATTACCTTTCCTTCTAATTCTTCCATATTTTATCCTTTCTTCAATACTCTCTTTAAGTATTGACCTGTATAACTTTTTTCTACTTTACTTACTTGTTCAGGTGTTCCAGTTGCAACGATAGTTCCTCCACCATCGCCTCCTTCTGGTCCTAAATCAATTAAGTAATCAGCGCATTTTATCACATCTAAGTTATGTTCAATAATGAGTACTGTATCTCCATTATCCACGATTCGTTCAAGTACTGTCAGTAACTTTCTCACATCATGACTATGAAGTCCAGTTGTAGGCTCATCTAAGATAAATACTGTTTTACCCGTTGCTTTCTTTTGAAGTTCACTCGCAAGCTTAACACGTTGTGCTTCTCCTCCAGATAAAGTAGTACTTGATTGTCCTAATTTAATGTAATCAAGCCCAACATCATGAAGAGTTTGTAGTTTATCTTTTATCTTATGAATGTTATTGAAGAATAAGATTGAATCTTCAATTGTCATGTCTAAGACATCAAATATATTTTTTCCCTTATAGGTTACTTGTAATGTTTCTTCATTGTATCGTTTACCCTTACATTCTTCACAAGGTACATAAACATCTGGCAAGAAGTTCATCGAAATACGACGTACCCCATCACCTTGACAAGCTTCACAACGGCCACCTTTTACATTAAATGAGAAACGACCTTTGTCATATCCTCTTAATTTAGCTTCAGGTGTCATTGCGAATAAGTCACGAATATCATCAAATACCCCAGTATAGGTAACTGGATTAGAACGTGGTGTTCTACCAATTGGATCTTGTCCAATTTCAATGACTTTATCTAATTGATCAAGTCCTTTTATTTCTTTATGTTTACCTGGTTTAATACGCACTCTACCTAACGCATGTTGTACGGCTTTGCATAAGATTTCATTTACAAGTGTACTCTTACCACTACCACTTACTCCTGTTACAACAGTCATTGTACCTAAAGGTATTTTAACTGATATATTTTTTAGATTATTTTCACTTGCCTTGATTATCTCAAGGAAGTTTCCATTTCCTTTACGACGTTTTGTGGGCACATCGATGCGTAGTGCTCCTGACAAATATTTTCCTGTGATTGATTTTTCATTATTCATAACTTCTTGTGGAGTACCCACAGCCATTACTTCTCCACCATGAACTCCAGCACCAGGACCAATATCAATGATGTAATCACTTTCCATCATTGTTTCTTCATCATGTTCTACCACGATAAGAGAGTTCCCTAAATCACGCATGTTTTTTAATGTTTGAATTAACTTCGCATTGTCTCTTTGGTGTAACCCAATGGATGGTTCATCCAAAACATAGAGTACTCCTGTTAATCGAGATCCTATTTGTGTAGCCAGACGAATACGTTGTGCTTCTCCGCCACTCAAAGTACCTGCAAGACGATCCAATGTTAAATATTCAAGTCCTACATCCAATAAGAATTGTAGGCGATTCTTAATTTCTTTTAATACAAGATCCGCAATCTTCAATTGAGTTTTATTTAATTTAACATTAGATATCCACACTAAAGCTTGTTTAACACTCATTTCTGTGAATTCCACAATGTTCTTATCATCAACGCGAACACACAGTGCCATTTCATTTAAACGTCTTCCTTTACAAGTAGGACATGTACTCTCTGTCATAAAACTTTGATACCACTCTTTTGACATAGATGATGTCGTCTCTACATAACGACGTTCAATTAAACTCTTAACACCTTCAATATAATCATTACGTGAATAACGATTACCACTACTTGTTTTAATTGAGTACTCAATTGGTTCATCTGAACCAGATAATACAATTTCAAGTTGTTTCTTTGTAAGTTTTTCAATTGGTTTATCCAAATCAATTTTATAATGTTTGCACAAAATCGCAAATGTTTGCCATTCAATATTTGTAGAATCAACAATATTCTTATAGTAGATAATTCCACCCTTACGAATTGATTTCGTTTTATCAGGTATCAAATAATCCACATCCACTTCTTGTGTCACACCTAACCCTTTACATGTATCACATGCCCCTAATGGTGCATTGAATGAAAACAGTCTTGGTTCAAGATGAGGCACTGAGAATCCACAAATATTACACGCATAATTACTTGAAAACAACAATTCATCATCTAGTGTTTTTACAATAACCATACCATCAGATTGCTTCAAAGCATTTTCTAGTGAATCATGTAACCGTGAACGTGAATCTGTACTCTTTACAATACGGTCAACTACGATTTCAATTGTATGTTTCTTATTTTTCTCTAAAACGATTTCTTCTTCTAATAATTTAGTTTCGCCATCAACCCTTACTCTAACATATCCATCTTTTTGAAGTTTTGCGAGTAAATCTTTATGCGTCCCTTTTTGATCTTTCGCAACTGGTGATAAAATTTCCAGTCTTGTTTTATCAGGTAGTTCCATAATGCGATCTACCATTTGAGTAATTGTTTGTGATGTAATTGGTTCATTGTGTATTGGACAATAGGGTATTCCCACACGTGCATACAACAAACGCAAGTAATCATAAATTTCTGTAACCGTGCCCACTGTTGATCGCGGGTTATTACTCGTCGTTTTTTGATCAATTGAAATCGAAGGTGATAACCCTTCAATTAATTCTACATCCGGTTTTTCCACACCACCTAAAAACTGACGTGCATAAGCACTTAGAGATTCTACATATCGGCGTTGACCTTCTGCATAAATCGTATCAAATGCAAGTGAAGTTTTACCAGATCCAGATAACCCGGTCATGATAACTAATTGGTTACGAGGGATTTCTAAATCTATATTTTTTAAGTTATTTTCTTTAGCACCTTTTATTACTATTTTATTTTGTTCCATATTTTCACCTAATTCCTGTTCTATTATAACCTTTTGTGGTTCTTTCCACAATTGAAAGGACCATACGTTACAACCTTTTCTTATTGAATAGTATATCACGAAAAAACTTTGACTTGAACAAAATTCAAGTAAAATTTAACTATTTTTGCTTTGTCTTGGTAATGTTATAATATTTGAAAATGAAAGAGGTAACTATGCGAATAAAAGATGATGTAGAACATACACTAACAATTAATAAATCTGAGTTCATTTGTTACCTACACAAATGCTTTAGCGAAGAAGATGCACGTGATTATATCAATAAAATACGTAAACTTCACCGCGAAGCTACCCATTGTTGCACCGCTTTTGTGATTGGTGAAAATAATGAAATTCAACGCTCTAATGATGATGGAGAGCCAAGCGGAACTGCCGGCATGCCAATACTAGACGCCTTAAGAAAAAGCGGCATCACAAATTGTTGTGCCTGTGTTGTACGTTATTATGGGGGTATTAAATTAGGCGCTGGCGGATTAATACGTGCCTATTCTGGCAGTGTTTCTGAAGCGCTTCAAGCTGCAAAAAAAGTAGACGTACGAATGATGTCTATCTATCAATGCTCATTTAGTTATGACCTCATCAATCAATTTGATTTCTTTTTGAAAGACTTAGGAACAATTTTGGACAAAACATATGAGATCGACGTATGTTATACCATTTTGACAGATAATCCAACATTCTTTGATGAATGCATTGAATATACAAACGGCAAAGTCTCACCTCATTTTATCGAAGAAAAATTAGTTGAAGTTGATTTACCTACGATCAATAGTAATTAATTTTATCTTTTCTTCTTTACTCCATAATCATTACAATTTTCATATAAAAACGTCATTTCCTCTATCGAAATAACTCATAGTGGATAATGACGTTTTATTTATTGATTCTACTTATCTAAATATAGAAAAGAACCTTTTCTTTACAAGTTTAATTACTCAGTAATAGCTTCTTTATCCGTTGGTAAATTATCTCCAGCACAACGCCATAATTCACTATATGCAATAAATGGAATTGCCTTACTGTTTTCACGGGCTTGTGCTCTTTGTTTTTTCACATCACCTTGATAACGTGATTGTAGGATTGCTTTGTTGACCATGTATTGAACATAAACAAGTTTCTTTAATAAGAACCATGCACCTACTGATTCACGAATCATTGGTGTTTTATCATCAAGTGGACGAATTAAATCAAATGCACTATCCTTAACCATTGTTGCAATACTCATCGCATCTGCCTTCAAGCTTTCGTATGAAGTATATTTTGCTTGATCGACTTTCTTTTGAAGAATACCCGCAGGTTTATCAAATGCTTCTTCAAAGACTTCCGCAGCCAGATTCATATCCAGTGTATCGAGCGTTACAATGTCATTCTTATAAGTTTCAAAAATACTTGTCGGTTCAGTCAAACAGAAATACAATGACTTCGCAAACAAATAACTTGCACGTTTATTACGTGTCAGCAAGAATAAGCGCTCACTTCCATCTTTTGTAAGATAGATTAAAAATGGACATATTAAAGCTTTACCTTCTAATTTGAAAGCATCTTTATACCCAATAATTTGATTTGAAACAACATCTTTATTGATTGCGAATCGAAATCCAACGCATACTCTGGCGTTTGGATATTTTTGTAATACTTGTTGGAATAATACTTGGAGGTATTCTTCATGGCTATCTAGTAAATGAAGGTAGTCTTCCAAATATCCATTGAATAGGCAGTCATCTCCATTTTTTCGAACATCATTGAAGGTCGTAAGAATGTCTAAAATCACTTCATTCCCTCCTGTTAACTTTTTAGTTATGTAATCATTATAACTTATTTTTTCTATTAATGACAACCTTGTTTAAGAATGTGATAAAATAAATTTGGTGATAATTTTGAAAACACTTTTACTTGATTCAAAAACACGAGATTTAGTACTTTATCATATTCTAGAAGAAGAGAAAAAAGCATCATTAGTGAATCAAAAAATGATGCCTTTTCGTGCTTGGTTAAATCAATATCTTGATCCTGAGTTATCTACTAATTCTCAAACCATGATCTTATATAAGACACTTCACCAACAAATCGATAATTTCCCAATCTATGGGAAAATGTTTCATTATCCACAATTTGTTGAACAAATCGTTCAATTCAGTAGAAAATTACATCATTGTATCATCTTTAATAAGTTCTTACCTTCACCATTCAGTGGTACTATCATTGATTATTTACCCTGTTCAACACCAAGCGAAATCGAATTAAAACAATTACTTCATCTTTGTCTAAATAACGAAATGATTTTCCCCACTCACGGAGAATTGGATATAGCTTTCACTTCATTTGATAATTTAGTAGTACTAAACGGTTTTTATACCGATATTTTTGATTATTTAATCGCTACTTCCTCTACCAAAAAAGATCTAGAGACAATGGAATTACCTACAATCCAAGAACCAACAATTACTTATCGACACGCTTTGAACCCTCGTAATGAAGTTGAAGCTATTGCCCAAGAAATCATATCCAATGGGCTTTTAGCTGAAGATATCCTGATCATTCCTTTTGATTCCTCATATTCAGACTTACTTACTCAAGTCTTTAACCAATACCACATACCTCATGGTTTTGTGAGTCGTTCTGAGTTGTCTTCTTGTTTCTTGTGTGCGCACGCACTTTTTCAATGCTACATCAAACAAGATATCAATTCACTCATTCATGCGATTGAAGTTAACGCCCTACCTGTTACTTGTAACCAAGGAACTCGTCATTTCATCGATCAATTCATTCAATCCTTGGATGATTTAATACCTTCACATCGTGTTAATCATCCTAGTTTAGAATTATTAAGTGAACGAGAAAGAAGAATCCTTGAAAAAGATGAAGCTGACTATAATGCTTTTATCGAATCAGTTACTCCTTTCATATCGTCTTTAAAATCCAACCTATCCCTTCGTGAGATTGCGGATGAAGTTTTTAATCAATGTGTATCTTTATTTGATTCAAAACACACACAAGATTTATATGAACTCAAATCTTATTTAGAAGATATTTATCAATATATCGAAACCCTTGAAGATTTAGAATTAGTTTTATATCAAACAAAAGGAAAAACGATGAATTCAACATCGTCATGTTTAGGTAGAGTTGCGATAAGTGACCCTACTCATCCAATACCTTGTAGAAAAGTTGCCTATATTCTTGGAGCTAGTCAAAAAAGTTATCCTGGTTTCACACCTGAATCCGGTGTTTTTGATGAATCTTATTGCGCAAAAACTCCTTATCCAACGATGCAATATCGATTTGAAGCATATACTACACAATTAGAGTGGATAAAGAAATGTGCTCATACTATACATTTCACTTTTCCACTATTAGATTACCAAGGAAAAAAATCTGAAGCTGCTTTTGAACTTGAAGGGTTAGTAGATAAAGTAAGTGAAATTCATTGTGTTCTTTCAGATAAAGAAATGAATGAGAAACACCTACTACAACCTGAACTTGCGAATGCACTTTATTTAAAAGATGGACGTCTGCATGGTAGCGTATCTTCATTTGAAACTTATTTCAATTGCCCCTATGCTTATTTCCTAAAATCAGGACTTAGAATAGATGACTTTTCATATACCGCATTAGAATCAAATACAATAGGCACAATTCAACATGCGATTTTAGAAACTGCATGTCGTACAAAAGGGAAAAAGTACTCAAAGATAACACAAGATGAAATGGAAAGTATCGCTCAACCTTACTACAACTATCTTGTTTCACTTTTACCTAAGAATAAAAATAGAATTGATATCATATATTCAAAGATGATTCATAATTTAGCAACTTCTTTTGAATTTTTGGATGAAATGGAATCAAACACTTCATTTGACCCGAACCAATTTGAATATAAATTTGAAAGTACCTTCTTTGATCACATCACACTTCGTGGTGTTATTGATCGTATCGATACATCTTATGATTTACTACGTATTCTTGATTATAAATCGAGTGATAAAACCTTATCAGAAACTTCAATCAAAGCTGGACTTCAACTACAACTATGTACTTACTTGATAATCGCGAATTCCTTGTTTAATAAGCATGCGATTGGTGCCTATTACTATTCACTAAAAAACGAGAATATATCTTTACCATCTATTTTAGAAAGTAAGGAAGTTTTTAGTGATTGGAGTGATGACGATACTCATCGCGAATATATTAAGTCAAATCAATTATCCGGTTGGACACTGGAAGAACTTGATACACTTGATTATACAGGAACTCATATCAAATACTTACGTCCAACCAAGAATGGTATTTCTTTTACATTATTTGACGAAACCACCATCGAAACTTGCATACGTGAACTTTATGAAATGTTATATGAAAAAGTAATTGGAGGTCAAATCAATGTTGACCCTGTTGAGAACGCTTGTACTTATTGTAAGTACCGTACAATTTGTCGTTTTAAAGGGCAACAAAAGAAACCAAGTGCACTTGTGTTACAAGATACTTCTTTGAAGAAAGGACGTGATGTTGATGAAGTGGAATAATGAACAATTACTAGCCATCGAAACAACAGGTACCAATGTTCTTGTTTCTGCATCAGCAGGTGCTGGTAAAACCGCAGTACTGGTAGAACGTCTTGTAAAGCGTTGTTTAAAAGATCACGTTGAGTTAAATGAAATTCTTGCGATGACATTTACCGAAGCTGCAGCCAACGAAATGAAGAAACGTTTATCAAAGCGTTTGAATGAAGAATACAACAAACCTGATTCAGATAAAGCGTATATCGCAAAACAGTTAGTTTATCTTCAAGATGCAAAGATTTCCACAATTCATTCATTTTGTTTAGACTTAATCAAGAAACATGCAGACGCAATTGGATTAGATCCCAACTTTGCGAATACTATTTTAGAAGATGGACAACTCCAATATGCAAAAGAATTAGCCTTTAATCAAGTTTTAAATAATTGGTGTTACGATAGAAAAGAAATCGTCTTAACATTGTCCCAATATTTTTCATCGAGAAGCGAAGATTTTGAAGAGATGAAAAAGGTAATTTTTAAAATCGTGCAAGCTGCCAATGCATCCTCAAATGAACTTGTTTGGTATGACAAAGCTAAACTTGCCTATCAAAAAATCACAACACAAAATGACATCCCAACTTACTTACTTGAGTATTTCTTTTCATCATGTAAACTAAATTTAGAAATACAAATTCAATACTTGAATCAATGCAAAAAAGTCATGGAATTAAGTGACATTAACAATGAAAAAGTATTTACGAGTATACTCACAAATTTAAATTTTATGGAAGATGCAAAACTAGCATTAAAAGACAACAACATAGACACGTTTATTTCTTCCTTCAGAAGATCTTTATCTAAACCACTTGTACCTTTTGGTAAGAATATAGAATACACATCGATACGTAAGGATCTTAACGCTCATCGTGATAAATGCATTGAACTTTATCCTGATATGGAAGTAATACGTAAAGATACAAATCACATGAGTGAATTCGCTTGTCATTTAATCAACTTTGCTTGTGATGTAAGTCAAGCTTTAGCAAACACAAAGAAACAATTCGAAGCTATTCATTTTGATGATATGGAAAAGTTTGCATACGAAATTTTACTAAGTGACAATCACCGCATCGCAAAAATATACCAACAAACATTTAAAGAAATTCTCGTGGATGAATTCCAAGACACTAGCGAGTTACAAAATGAAATTATTTGTCATATATCAAACGGTTATAATGTCTTCCGTGTTGGCGATGTAAAACAATCTATCTATCGTTTTAGAAAAGCAAAACCAGAAATCATGCGAAACTTAATGGTTGATCCAAATACGAAGCAAATTAACCTAGCTTATAATTATCGCTCTAATCATTCTATCGTTTCTTATACAAACGATTTATTTGAACGTCTTATGAACGTGGATGGTTGTCAGGATAGTTATCGTGATATTGACCATGTACAAGCAGGAACAGAACAACAAAGGAGTTTTGATTCTCCTGTTGAATTTTATGCACTCCATCCAAAAGAAATGGATGAGGACATTGACAACAAACATGCCAAAGCCAAATTCATAGCACAAAAAATTATTGAGATGCGTAAAACTACTGAATTCAAACAATGGCGAGATTATGTCATCCTTGCAAAATCTCATGCTGAAAAAAACCTGCTAAAACAAGTGTTTGACGAATACAATATTCCATATAGTATTGATGCAAAAGAAGGTTTCTATCAATCGGTATGTTGCCATATTGTAGTAAGCATGCTGCGTTGCATTGTTGAAGTCCAAGATATTCCTTTAGTTGCTGTATTAACTTCACCGCTTTACAAAATGAGTGACAATGAACTCGCTCTTCTTAAAATCAACTATAAATCCATTTATACTGGTTGTATCAAAGCAAATCATCCAATCATAAATGATATTAAGCATTGTCGCGAAATAATTCAAACCGATGGACTATGCGCATGCTTAAACTATATTGCACAAATAAATCATTTTGTTAATGAACAATTGGATGCTCAACAAAGAACAAACTTTGATTTACTCTTTCAAAAAGCATCGACCTTTCAACTTCAATCAAATAGCCTTCAACAATTCATATCTCAAATCGATTTGAATATCGAAGAAAAATCAGATGAAGCTACAGCTCTTGGACCCGAAGAAGATGTCGTTCGTGCTATTACTATTCATCACTCAAAAGGACTTCAATACAAGGTTGTATTCTATTGGAGTACTTCCACCAATTATTATAAAGATAAACAAGATTCCGTTTTGATTGATCCTGATTTAGGAATTGGTTTATATGCCTTCTTTCTTCCATATCGTTTACGCCGTTCTACATTACAACGTATCGCAATTGAACACAAAGGTAATCTAGAAGATTTAGAAGAAGCTATTCGTGTTCTCTATGTTGCCTTAACAAGAGCTGAAGTAAAACTAATCATTGTTGATAAAGTAGATAAGGAAATAAACAAAACACCAATCACTTTATCTTTACTTAACGCACGAAAAGGTATGACCTACTTAATCTTATCCGCATTGTCTACACAACCTAATTTCAATATTTATGATGTTTTATCTATCGACAATCAGATTGAAGAAAAAGCAAATAAATCCCAATTAACCTTTCACAATATGTATCCGCATCAGGATTCCACAATACAAACCATATCACCAAGTTCTACCGAAAATTATTTTATACCTAAATTAAATTTCCATGACAAAAAGAATCGCGGTACTACTATTCATGAAGTCATCGAAAAACTTCCAAATCGCGAATGGAATATACATGATTTCACTGATGTTGAATTATCAAAAAGTGACATTGATAAATGCATTCACTTTAGTCAAACTGATTTATATAAAGAATGTATTCACTATGATATCAAAAAAGAATATGGCTTTGCACTCCTGGAAAACAAAACATTAATACAAGGTAGTTTTGACTTTATCGCAATCAGTGATAACCAATGTATATTAATTGACTTTAAGTCAGATCGTAATATTCAAAAAGAAGATTTCATATCTCGTTATAAACATCAAATCGATACCTATAATTTAGCTTTATCTAAACTTTATCCTCAACATCAAATTAGTTCTTACTTATATAGTTTTGAATTAGAGGAATTTATAAAAATAGAAGCCTAATTCTCATTGGAATTAGGCTTGCTTTTATCTCGATCATATTCTTCTTTAAAGTTCTTAACACGGCAAGACTTTTCTTGCGCACATCCAATACATGTTCCAGAACAATTCTCTTTTTTTGTTTTCTTCATTAATATAATTGTAACTATCAATCCAATTAGAATTAAAGTTAAAATCATGATATCTGTCATGTTCATAGAATCACCTCTCGCTTACATATAGTAAATCAATTAAAAACATGATGCAAATCATTTACTCAATGAAATGGTCATATCGATTCCAATATCCCATATATGTTGCACAATCTTTAGTAAAATCCAATTGATACATTTTAAATGTTACTTCAATGTTTTTGGGTTGCCACATCTCCAAATAGGAGTATCGATATCTAAACCCTAGCTTCATCATCACTTTTCCACTATTCGGATTATTTACATCATGCGTTGCACTCACATAATCAAACCCATCCTTCTTTAGTTGCCTTAATACCGCTTCTCCTGCCTCAAATGCATATCCTTTGTACCAATAATCCTTGTGAATTGCATACCCTAAATCATGGCTTACATCGGCGCTAACAACGATATAACCTATGACTTTATTTGACTCTTTTAAGCAAATCGCATACTTATAGCCATTCTCTTTATCATATGATTCAATGTAGTTCTTTTTTATGTATTCTTTTGCTTCTTCTATTGTTTTAAGGGGAAAACATGGCAAAAACTTATTTACATCCAAATCACTCATCAGTTCAAGAACATCATTCGCATCTTCTATTGTAAACTTTCTTAAAATACATCGATTTGTCATTAATTGTGGGCTATTATTCATATTCATGCCTCGATTATATCATAAGTTACCTTCAGTTCATTAAAAGGTAATTAATCT
>NZ_JAVWNC010000024.1:0-28888 GCF_036637135.1 Anaerorhabdus sp.
TCATTTTCATTATGATAAGCATAACTTACACCATTCATGGTTGTCGTTGGGTCTATCTTCCAATCTTTACAAGAGGAGTGGATTTGATTAACACCAGTTTCATTCATAAAAGCTACGGCATTTGTATCATTCATCCCACTTCCTGGAAGTATTTCAATTTTATCACTATACTTTAATACTAGTTCTTTTATTAATGCTTTTCCATCAATGGCTTTTGCTTCTTGACCACTTGTAAGAATACGATCTATACCTAATTCAATACATGTTTCTATTGCTTCGTATGGGTTCGCAGTGCAATCAAATGCTCGATGAAATACTGCCTCTGCATTTGGGTAACTACGAATTACACTCATCATTCTTTTTGTGCTTGTAACATCGATTGTGCCATCTTGGTCAAGAAAACCAAATGCAATTCCATCCGCACCATGATCGAGTAAAGCCTTTGCATCAACTAACATAACTTCTATCTCTTCATTGCTGTAACAAAATCCTGCAGAACGAGGTCTAACCATTGTGATTATCTTTAAATCAGTATTTTGTTTTGATTTGATTAAACTTCCAAGACTTGGTGTTAATCCACCCAAGTGTAAAGCACTATTTAATTCAACACGTTTAGCACCACCTTTATATGCCGCTAAACAATCCTCATAACTTCCACAACAAATCTCAATCACTCTCATTGCTTACCCCATTTTTCTTCATCCACATATCCAATTTCACTTTTCATATATTTTTCTACCCATTCATCTGTTGCTATTTCTTTAATTGTTTTTCCATTATCATTTCTTATTACATATACTTCACACGGTTGATTTTCAATTTGAACTACACATGAGAATTCTTCAATGTTAGTGGCAGCACCCCATTCACCTTCATTGTTTAATGCTACAACAGATAAATCTCCAGCATTGTTTCTTCTTTCTCTTAACTCTTTGTCTAAATTATAAACAGCTTTCTCACATGCTTCTTGTGGATGTAATCCTTCTTTCATTAGACGAACGATTTCATAAGAGATACATCCCTTCATTAAGTCTTCACCTAATCCTGTTGCTGTTGCCCCACCTACTTTGGAATCAGCATAGAACCCCGAACCTACTAATGGTGAATCTCCAACTCTGCCTTTACGTTTCATGAATAATCCACTTGTACTTGTTGCAGCTACAACCTTACCCTTATCATCTAAAGTAACCATTCCCACTGTATCATGACCATCATATGGTTTGAGTTCTACAGGCTCTATTTGGCTCTTTCTTTCACGATAAAAAGCTTGTGCCCTCTTTGTGAGCATATTTTTTCTTTCAAAACCTTCTTGAGCCGCATATTTCTCTGCACCACTAGAAACTAACATATTATTCACAGTTTCTTCACTTAGCTTTTTAGCGATACTAATTGGATTTGCATAATCTTTAATTGCTGCAATTGCACCCACACTTAAAGTATCTCCGTCCATGTAAGCAGCATCTAATTCTAGTTCCATTTCCTCATTTGGCAAACCGCCAAACCCAACCGACTTATATAAGGGATAGTTTTCTACTTCTTGAATCGCTACTTCAATCGCACTACCTGCAGTTCCTTTATCACGAAGGACTTTTACGCCTTCTTCAACACCCTCTTTTGCCATTCTCCAAGTTGCAATAATTCCCCACATACACATTCTCCTTTATTTATTTCACTAAAGAAAGCATACTGATTTTTTATTATTTAATCAACTATAAGCAATATATTCTTAGAATACACTTTCAGGTCTAACACGACATGGCGGACCTTTCTGTTCGCAATTACTACCAATACCACCAGATCCCCAACCAGCACCAAACGATAAATCACCATTCCATGAATTTACATAATCCGTAATATCCATTGTACCTAAATTGAATACTTCTACATGGACATGGGGACCCGTAGAATTACCTGATGTACCTACTTGTCCAATGACTGCTCCTGCATCAACAACACTGTATAATGCGATTGGTGTTCCTATTAACATATGTAAGTACTTAATTGCGTATAGGGTTCCATTAATTTTTGTAATGAGATAAATTTGATTTCCTCCCATTCTGCTTCCACCCTCAGCTTCACCGCAAGTACTTCCTCGATATCCATCACCACAACCATCTGCTCTTCCAACTACGACCCCATTACCTGCCGCATAAATCGGTGATCCTTTACCTGTTGAAAAATCCGCACCAAGGTGAACACCTCCACCAAAGCTCTCTGGATAATACCAAGTACCCGCACTAATTCTACCTCCACCAATTGGCCTATTGAAACCAGATGTATTTGGAATGTTTGTTATCTTATCACCCATATTTGAGAGTGTTGTCTTAACTTCTTGAATGTTACTTAAAATACGATTCCCCTCAGCTTCTAAATCCGCTTCTTGTTTAGCATATTCTTGTGCCACGACTTCTGCTTCTTTCTTTAAAACCAATAAAGAATTTTGTTTTGTTACAACTTCAACTTTTGCGTCTTCAAGTTCTGTTTTTGCAGTCTCTAATTCTGCCTTCGCAATGTTTAGCTCTTCTATTAGCGTAATTAGTTTCTTTCTTTCCTCATTATCATAACTTGAAATATCACCGATCCCATTCACTCTACGTAATAAATCATTGAAACTTTTAGCTCCCATAATAATATCCACATACTGATTCAATCTCATTCCCACTTGCGCAGATACCATTCGTTCTTTTACTTTTTTTCGTAATGCTTCAACTTCTAATTCTTTTGTTTTAATTTCTTCTTGTTTAATTCTAATTTCTTCATCTTTGATTTGAATTTTATTATTTAATTCTTCAATCTCTTTTCTTAAAATAGAAATTTGCAAATCATAATTTTTTATCTTATCTGTATACTCTTTTAAGTTTTTCGCAATCTCGGATCTCTTCGCTTCAATTTCTTTGAGTTCTGTTTTTAGTGATTCCGATTTGTTACTCATGTATGTAACAAATCGTTTGCACGTTTCTTTTTCTTGTTCTGTTAATTCATTATCCGGCTTTGAACATAATTGTGTATATGTATTTACATCGCTTTCAAAGTCTTCATTACTTATTGCAAACACAAACAAAGAATTACTTACAAGCATACAGATCGTTATCGATATTTTAAGAATATTTTTCATTCTATCCTCCCTATTAACATTGAATCTAATTTACTAAATCCAATTCTACTTCAACATCATCATATTGATTTCCATAGTATGATTTGATACTCATTGCTTGTAGATCATTCAACATATCTTCCATATTAGAATAACCTCCTGTTGATGAATATGTATCGCTGCTCTTTAATTCATTATTTTCAATGTATGGATTTTTATCAACATTGATTGCGATTGTATCTCCCCCATCATATACATACACAAGATAAACATCTTTAACTCCATAATTACTTTGAAAGAGTAAGATATCCAATGGTTCTGTAGAAGTTATCCACATATCTTCCATCTTTATAGTAATTTCTTTTAATTCATTATCTATCATCTCTCTTACTTCTTTTGTAAAGTCACTGATTCCTACTGGTTGTTTCTTTACTTCATACAAGAACGGAGATGTATCATATTCCCAGTTTGTTAATGCTAGATTGCTTTCATTGGGTTGTATTTTGATTTCAATGAGATCACCTGGATTTACATAATCATATGCTATCGATGTGGTAGTTATAGGTTCACTTCCATTATGACTAACTTCCATACTTCCACAAATTAACGAAAGAATTTTACCCTCGATATCTTTATTAGAATCATAGTAACCTATTTCATTCACAACAAATTTTGTATAACCTAATGGACCAGTTAAACCTATATAACTTATACATGATTCCGTACTAATTTCTCTTTTTTCATTAAACATAAAGAAAACTTTTATACCATCAGTTGTACAGAATAAAATACAACTAATAATCAAAGTTATTGTGAGATAAGTACTCGAAAAAAATTCTTTTGTGATTTCCTTTAAATTCTTGTTATTATTTTCAATTTGAATAACGTCAAACATCATAAGCACTAAAATCGAAATGACGAGTCTATTAAATAAAACTTTAATATCCCACAGCAATTCAAATCCATGAATATAACTATGAATAAACCCAGCCGAGAAAAAAATGGATAACACAAAAAATGTAAGTAGTATGAATGCAAATTCTCGAACACATTTATTTTTCTTGTAAGTAAGTGTTAAGTATCCATATCCAAGTAGACAAATTGTTTGAAGCGGAACTAATAAATGATAATCTAGAAATATTTCCTGAAATCGCCTTAATTGTATCCCTTCAAACCCAATTAACCAGACCAATAATAAACAAAGAATGAGTCTTCTTATTAATGTATATTTATTCATAAAAATACCTAGAAATAAAATACGATTTGTGGATCAAATCGAATCGATACAAACATAATTAAGATAAGCAGTATAAATAGAATGAGATTTAATATAATTTTTTTATTCATTGTCTTCACCTCTATATAAACAATTGTTTAATAAATTCTTGAAACCCATTGGTTGTTAGAAAGAAAATGATTGTTATTACAAAGAAATAAGTGACCATCCTATTATCAAAGAGAACTTTTGTAATGGTTTTTGAACTATCATTAAATCGTTCTAGTTTTACTCCTTCATAAATTAAATAAATACTATTCATAAAAGACAACAATGGAATGTTTGCATATTTATCCATAATTAATATTATTAAATCTACTAGACTAATTATGATTATGAATAAGACCAAAATTGTTCCTTGGTATTTGTAGTAATTATTTTTATATAAAATAAACAAAATATAGAATGAGATAAACACGAGTAGAATTAGTTTTATAACTTCTAATATATTCACATGCCAAGTATATTCATAACCAAGCATTAAAATAGAATTTGATGATAATACAATGAATAATATAAGACCCACGATTAGATTAACTCGATCAGATTGTTTCATAGTAATCTCCTTTCTATCAGTCTACATCAATAGACTCAAGGTGTCAAACTCATGAAAAAAGACCTCTTCAGGTCTTAATTTTGATGGATATAATTGTATATTTCGTTTTTAGACATACCTGTTTGTTTCGCAACAGCTTTAATGGCATCCGATTTGCTCAATCCTTGTTGGATTGCTTCATCAACCAAGAGTGAAATTTCATTCATATCAATAGCCGGTTTTAATTCTTCATTAAATCCTTCTACAACCACGACCATTTCACCTTTAGCTCCTTGAATTTCTTCTAGAACTTCACTACACAAACCACGGATAAATTCTTCATGTCTTTTCGTTAATTCTCTAGCTACGCATACTTGGCGATCCCCAAATACTTCTAATACACTCGCTAACATCTTTTCAATACGATGTGGTGCTTCATAAAAGATGAGTGTCATTGGATAATGTTTGTATTGATTTAACACTTTAACACTTTCTTTTTGATTAGCTGGTAAAAATCCAATAAACATAAACGGTTGTGTAATCAATCCCGATCCCACTAACGCATTTAACATTGCATTACAACCAGATAAAGGTACAACATTGTAACCCAAACTAATTGCTTTACTTACAATTACTTGTCCTGGATCACTTATCAGAGGATATCCTGCATCCGATATTACTGCCACATTCTTTCCTTGTTCCAAGAATAGAAGTAAACCCTTCGATGATTCTTGTTCATTGAAATTATGATATTGTACATATCGTGTATGGATATCAAAGTGTTGTAATAACTTCATTGAATTTCTTGTATCTTCACATGCAATTACATCAACATTTTTCAATATTTCAATAGCACGTGGTGTCATTTCATCTAGATTACCAATTGGAGTTGGTACTAAATATAATGTAGGCATTTCATTACCAAAACTTTTTTGACGATGAATCAAGGCTATTCAGCCCCCTTTTTAGGTTGAGGTGGTTCAACTTTTTTTATTTTTGCTTTTGCTTTTAAATCGTCTAATGATACGTATTGAACAGCATCACGACTTTCTAGTTTAGCTTGTTGAGCAATGACATTCATTGATGTAACTCGATATGTATGTCCCTCATACTCTACTTGAGCATTAAGTTTTGGTAAGCCTTGTCTTAAATCCTTATATGCATCATCTTCAAACTTTAAACAGCACATTAGTTTTCCACATTGTCCTGATAGTTTTTGAATGTTTAATGCCAGTAACTGATTCTTAGCCATATTGATAGATACAACATCAAATTCTTCCATAAATCTTGAACAACAAGTTTCCATACCACAAGCACCAATTCCACCAATGATTTTGGCTTTATCTCTTGACCCTATTTGTCTAAGTTCAATACGACAATGTAATCCGCTTGCTAGATGTTTTAATAATTCTCTAAAGTCTACTCTTTCATCAGCTACATACACAAATAAGATTTTACTACGATCCAATGTATATTCTGCACTGATTAAATTCATATCCAATTGAAGTCTTTCAATTTCTTTTTGACAATACTCATGTGCTTCTTTTGCAAGTTCAATATTTTCTGCATATTGTTTGCGATCTTCTGGTGTCGCTTTATTCAATACAGGTTTTAGTGGTGTATGAATATCTACTTGAGCTAGTTCTCTTAATTCACTTACTACTTCACCTAACTCAACACCCCTTGCCGTTTCAACAACAACATAATCTCCATATTCAATCGTTTCATCATTTGTTCCAAATGAATAACACTTGTTACCATTTCTAAAACGAATGGATACTACATATTTGTAACTCTCTTGAGTCAGTGTTTCGATTACTGTTTCTTCCATTACATGACCTCCTTGATCTCATGAATCATTTGTTCAACTACTAATTGTAGATTATAACTACGGTTACATTTATCTTTACTCTCTAATAGAATAAGTAAAATGCGTTCAATCGGTATATTTTTTTGTGATATTCTTTGTACTTCTCTTTCAAACCAACTTGTTTGACCATCCTTATTTGATACAACATCTCTAAAGAAAATTAATAATATCTCAAGAAACATTTTAACTACTTCTTTATCTTTATCCTTATTACCTAGTATTTCTGTTTCAAACCACACAAGGAATCGATGGATATCCACATCAAACAAGGATACAAATCTTTCAGCACCAACCATTGCAGTTTGATACTCTTCTGATTCCATCATTGCATTCATATAATCCACATCTTTTACAATATGACTTAAGACATAACTATCTAACTCATCCAGTCCCGATTTAATTCCATCTTCATAATAATGTTCTACGTTTAATGGTTTAAATGGAATAATCTGACATCGTGAAATAATTGTAGGTAGTAAACGATCGATACTATCTACGATCAAGATAGCTTGTGTATCTTGTCCATTTGGTTCTTCAAGAAACTTAAGTAAACTATTCAATGCTTCTGTGGTGGCATTTTCTGCCATGTCTAAGATATAGAATTTTTTACCACTTTTTTCCAATGCTGTTTTAGAGAACTGCTCCTGTAGTTGAAGAATGCTGTCTTTTTTTATTGTAGCATCATTACCATCCAAATATATTAAATCTGCATACATGTTTTCCGCAATCCTTCGACACTCATCACAAGTTTCACACGCAAATCCATCTTCCGTATGTTCACACACAAGGTTTTGCGCAAACCACAATGCTGCTTCCTTTTTAGGTGTACCCTTCACACCTGTGAATAAATATGCATGGGCAAACTTTTTATTCTTAATCGCATTACTTAATGTTTGATATACGATGGGTTGTGTTTCTTGGAGTTTATCCCTGATCATGAATTATCTCCATGACACGATCAAATGCAGTATCCACAACTTCTTCTACTGATTTTGATGCATCTACAATGATCATTCTATCTTTAAACTTTTCCACAATTTTTTTATAACCATCTTGTACATCATGATGAAATTGTATTGTTTCTTGATCTAAACGATCTTTAAAAGCTCTATTCTCTATTCTTTTTAACCCATCTTCGGCACTTAAATCCAAATATATTGTTTTCTTTGGCATAAATCCTTCGATCGCAAAATTATTGATTGACCATACTTCATCCACACCCAAATGACGTCCACATCCTTGATAAGCAAGCGAACTATCCACAAATCGATCACAGATTACAACTTTGCCTTCTTCTAATGCTGGTTTTACTTTTTCAACTAAATGTTGTCTTCTACTTGCAGCATAAAGAAGCGCCTCTGTTTTCGCATCCATAGTTGTATGTTTTGGATCCAAGATAATATCTCGAATCTTCTCCGCAATTTCAATACCACCAGGTTCACGGGTATAAATCGCATCAATACCACTCTTAACTAATTTATCATAAACGCCTTTAGAAACAGTAGTTTTTCCACTACCGTCAGGTCCTTCAAATGTTATAAATATTCCTTTATTCATAAAATCACCATCATTTCTTAACAATTATACCATGGTTTTGCTACAGCTAAAAGGATGCGATTTCATTGAATCATATGAATTTTGATTCCATATTTACTTTAATTTTGAACTTTTGCCTATTAAGTGAATCATTTTTATGCAAAAACTACCTAAAATGACCCAAAAAGTGTAAAATAAGACTATAGATACCTTCTTGAATTTAGCTTCCTTGTAGTATGAATACTCGAATTATCTGTGGGAGACAATTATCATATGCGCAAACCTAAAGTAACGAAAAAATTACCTTTATTATTGTTACTACTCGTTAATGCTTTATTAGTATTAACTATTTTTGCATTAATGAGTTATGCACAGAATTTATTGAATGATGATATCGAAACCAACCTAAAGGAAATTGTTGAACAAAATAAAGATGTTATTAATAACAATTTAAGCAGCGAAGTTAATAGTTTATCCATTGTTGCAAAACAATTAGCTGAACGTTATTCGCAACAAGAAGATGTACCTTTGGAACAATCATTCATGGAATATACTTTACAGAATAATGAAACACAATTATTCCTTGCTTTACCAAATGGTTCTGCATTTTTACCAAGCGGCACTACTATCGATGTTACAGGTAGACAATACTTCCGCTTATCAATGGCTGGTGAAAGTAACATATCTGATCGATTACTATCTCGTTGGGATGGTCAAGTTCTTTATGTTATCAGTGCCCCAATTCTTTATAAGGATGAAGTCATTGGGACAATACAAAAACAGTTTTCTTTGGAACAAATGTACGCTTTGTGCTCTACTTCTATTTATTCTGATGCAGGTTATACCTACATTATCAATGGTGATGGTTATATTGTCATCAGTTCTCAAGATGAAGATTATACACCTGAATCTGATAATTTATATCGCTTATTATATAGCGACAATCCTGAACAAACCCGTTCACTTCAAAAAGGTATTGAAGATAAAACCACTGGATTCATAAAGCTAAAATACAAAGGTTCTGATGTTTATGCTACATACACACCACTTGATAAAGTTTATGATTGGTATTTAGTGTCAAGTATAAAAACTAACGCTGTTTTACCTAACGTACGTACCGTTGTCAAAATCTTCTATGCAGTATTACTTGTTTTATTCATCGGATTCCTAATATCAACATCTTATTTCTTCTTCTCTAAGCGAGCTCAAGAAAGAAAATTAAAGAAACTTGCGTTTATTGATTCTGTTACAGGATTGGATACCTTCACAAAGTTTCAATTTGATATACAAAATATATTCCAAGTGAATCCAGATAAACAATACTATATCTTTACTTTCGATGTGGATAACTTTAAATACATTAATAATTACTATGGATATGATGTCGGAGATAAAATACTTTCTGTTATTCATCATTTATATTCAAGAGTTTTAAAGAATGATGAATTGTGTGCTCGTATCTACAGTGATCATTTTGTTTTATTACTTGAAGACTGTCGTGCTGAACGTTTAAAAGAAATATTCCTACCTGAGTTAACAGTGGATAATATCGTTATTTACTTGTCGGCTGGTATTTACAAAGTAAACGACAAAAATGAAAATATCAATCTCATGGTTGATAAAGCTAACCTTGCATCTAAGAGTACCAAAGGTACTCATCGTAAGAAAGTTGAATTCTATGATTCTGAACTTGATAAGAAATTAATACAAAACGAACAAGCAAAACGCGCTATTGAAAAAGCTATTCAAAATGATGAAATTATTCCTTTCTTCCAACCTAAAATCAATATAAATACAAACGAAATAGAAGGTGCTGAAGCACTTGCACGTTGGATTACAAAAGATGGTGTAGTAATTCCTCCTAGTGATTTTATCCCTCTATCTGAAAAAACTGGATTAATTCATGAAATTGATTTCGCTATATTTAGAAAAACACTTCAGTTCTTGAGAACTTGTTTAGATCAAAATATTAAATGTTATCCAATTTCTGTAAACTTCTCTAGAATGCATTTAATGAGTCATGATTTTGTACATCACCTTCTTCAACTTATTAATGAATATGATGTACCTACTCAACTAATTGAAATTGAATTAACTGAAACTGTCATTTTTGATAACTATCAAATTATTGAAGAGTTCATTAATCATCTACATGAGCATGGATTACAAATCTCGATGGATGATTTTGGAAGCGGATATTCATCACTTAACATGTTGAAAGATGTTGATATTGATGTTATTAAGTTTGACCGCGGATTCCTTCAAGATACCGCAAAAAGTGAAAGACAAAAGATTATACTTTCATCAATTACCAAGATGGCACATGACTTGGATATAAAAATCGTTGTTGAAGGGGTAGAAACCCAAGATAACGTTGATTTAATGAAAGAATATGGATGTAATGTAGCTCAAGGATATTATTTTGCAAAACCAATGCCACAAGAAGATTTTAAAATAATTTTTAAGGAAGGTAAGATATGAAAAAGAAAATAGTTTTACTTCTTATTTGTCTTCTAACTATCTCATCTTTAGTTGGATGTAGCAAAAAAGAAGAAAAAATAAATATCGGGGTCTCCTTCGGTGTAGGCGAAGCTACTCGTTGGCAAAAAGAAAAAACCTATATGGAAGAAAAAGCAGCAGAACTAGGTGTTAACATTGAGGTCCGTCTTAACAAGACAGATACTCCATTAACACAAACTGAAGACTGTATTGAGATGATAGACCAAGGTATTGATGTATTGATACTTACACCACGAGATGTTACAAACGTTGAAGAAATCATTTCGTATGCAAAAGAAAAAAATGTTCCTGTCATTAGTTATTCAAGAACTGTTCTGAATCAATATGTTGATTTAGTTGTTGGATATGATAGCTATCGATTAGGTCAAACAATGGGTCAATACTTAAGTGAAAGTGTCTACACTGGCGATTACATTATATTAAAGGGTGATCCTTCTGATAGTAATGCTCAACTAACATATGATGGTGCTATGCGCTATATCGATCCAATGAGAGATGATATAAATATTATATTAGAAGAAGCTGTTCCTGGTTGGTCTAGAGAACTTGCAAAGGAAATGGTAATCGAAGCTATCCAAAATAATGGTGGTAATGTGGATGCGATTTTAGCTCCAAATGATAAAATTGCAGGTGGCTGTGCTGAAGCAGTGAAAGAACTTGGAATTGATCACCATGTTGTTATCACCGGTATGGACGCAGAACTAGATGCTATACAAAGAATTATCAATAATGAACAAGATATGACGATTTCCTTAGACTTACAGATGCTTGCCTCAACCGCAATTGAAGAAGCCGTCTTACTTGCATCAGGCAAAAAACCTAAAGTAAACACCGAAGTAAGTAATGGGTATAATGTACCTGTTCCAGGATATTTAATTACTGGTATAGAAATTGTCAAACAAAATATTAATAGTGAAATTATTGAAAAAGGATTCTATACGACAGAAGAAGTTTACGGTAATTAACAGAAAAAAATGCCTTTTTATAGGCATTTTTAATTTTCTTTAAATATTTTTGTTTTACTTAATACTTTGATTAATGGTATTCCTAATATAAAACATGACACTAACTCACCCAATCCTACCTCAAATCCGCTGATAAGATATCCCATCATAAAGGATGCGGCTGGATAGAAAACTACAGTAAGTTCTAAACCAATAATTAAAGCATTAAATATTACTGGCATACTAGCGGCTAAAAGTGGTAATCCCATAAATTCAATCTTTCTTAATTTATAAGTACAAATTGCTGCTAGAAATGTTGCGAAAGTTCCAACAAATACATCCATAAATCCTAAGACATTAATTCCCATCATCGCTCCAATTAAATTAGTTAGTGCACATCCAAGTGTAACTCCCCAAATCGCAGGTGTATAAATAATTGGTAATAATGTTAATGCCTCTGCAACTCTTACTTGAATGTTTCCATAAGTAATTGGTGCCAATGCCAATGATACGGCTGTATACAATGCCGCTATCATTGCGATAATCGTAAATCTCTTTAATCTTGCGTTCATAAAAAACCCTCCTTGTTTTATTTTAAGTCAGGGAATCGCGACTGACTGTTTATTAGTTTATCACTATTTCTTGTTTCTTTCCAACATTTCTTTAATCATAAATGTCATGGCAATAGTCTTACCATCTTCTATTTCTCTATTCATTATCATATCAATCAATTCATCGATTGATTTTGTACTAACACTTACAAATTCATCAACATCTAAGTTCTGTCCTAGATATTGATCTGTATTAGCCATATACATTTCAATTTTTTCTTCCAAATATGCTCCAGTCGGTACCATTCTTCCCAAATAAACGAAATCTTTACCGCTATACCCTGTTTCCTCAATTATTTCTCTCTTGGCTGTTTCCAGAGGATCTTCTCCTCTTTCCATTTTACCTGCAGGATATTCTAGTAATACTTTTTGTTGAGCGTAACGATATTGTTCAACCATAAAGAATTTACCCTCATCATTGATCATCGCAACCGCAACACCTCCTGGATGTTCTACAACTTCTCTTAAAGCAATTTCATGATTAGGTAGTTCAACTTCATCATGTCTTACATTAATTAATCTACCTTTAAACTTAAGTTCTTGTTTTAGTGTTGTTTCTTTAAGCTTCATCTTCTTCACCTACATCAATTCCATGATATTTTAAAGCCAATAGTATTCCTTTATTGGTTAACTTTTTGCCCATTAACTCTTTAATACGCCAATGTACTTTTCCAGAAGCTGGATCTCTTAAGTTATCGATTTGTTTGTTGTAGTCTTGTTGTTGCATTTCAATTGTCTCAAGCATATTTTCAAATAATGCTAATCTTTCTATAGCTTCTCCATAGAATTTACCATCTACTTCTTTTAAGTCAGTAACTACATATGAATCATTTATCTTCTTCGTCAATCGTTCCATATTCAACCTCACTTCTTTTAAATTACTATACACCAATTAGAATAATTCCCCAAGCAATGTTTGACTATACTTCATGTTGTTTACTATAATATATACAAAGGTGGGAACAAACTATGTACTTAAATGAAAAAGAGATCTCTGATTTACATCTACCTCGTTGGAACGAACTGCCAAGTTTAAATTTATACATGGACCAAGTTGTCGATTATCTACAACAAATTCTTGGTGTTGTGATGATAGCTGGACAAGACAGTTACATTACGAAAACAATGATTAACAATTACGTTAACCAAGGTATTATTGAAGCTCCGCAAAACAAAAGATACTCAAATAAGCACTTAGCCTATCTTGTAGTTATTTGTATTATGAAACAAGTATTTAGTCTTCAAGAAATATCAGTTTTATTTAAATATCAAATTACTCACTATCCTGATGAACAAGCATATAATTTCTTCATTTTAGAATTTGAATCTTGTTTCAAGGGATTATGTCTAAGACAACCCATCAAACATACACCTAGTCTTGACGAAGGCCATGAAGCTGTCTATATCATTCGTAATTTAGTGATGAGTGTTTGTACAAAATTATGTGTTCAAAATGATTTACAAAATCCTGATTTAAAACAAATCAGAAATTTTAAATCAACTAAATAGCTAGTACTGTTTGTTTAAAATTTTTTTCTGTTTGTGTATTAAGTTACTTACCACTATCCATAGATATTTGAATTTCTAATTGTCACTACGATTGGAAATTTTTTATTTATATTTTTGTAATAGTTGTTTTTAAAAATTCACTATCAATTGGATTTCGTTCTATCTTGTATAATTGTTTAGGTAAAACATCTTCAAAAAAAGGAATTGATGGCGCGTATACCCATTGACCATTCTTTTTTAAAGAAGAAAGTATTTTCATATATGTTGAAGCATACTGATTAGAGATTTCTTCATTGTGCAAATGATGATATAAGAAATGACTTGAAAATGAAAGATTAGATATTATCAAATCCCATTTTTCAAAATCATAATCAAACATAAACCAATCTATTGATGTACATCCTGGTGCATTAGTTTTTCTATCAATACCATTAGCTTCAATATTCATCTTACGAAGGTATGTTACAAGATTACCATCTAAACCACATCCTATATCTAATACTAATCCTTTTATATTCGATACATCAATGTCTAATAAATCACATAAAAACTCTCCTGTATATTGAGCACATACAAACTGTTTTGATATTTCATTGTCATTTTGATTTATTTCAAAAATAGATGGGTTACTAAGTTTAATAAATGTATTTATTCTATTATAGTGTCTACTTTCAATATCTTCTATTGGTATTGATACTTCCTGTAATTCATTGATCAAACTTATAAAAATATTTCTAATATTTTGTAAAGATTCTTCATTAAAATATGTATATTGATTAATCATGTAAAACTGAGATAAGAAATTATTTTGATATTTGTATGCTAAATGGGTTATTTGTTCCAATGATATATCACAAAGATTTTCTCTAAATTTCAATACTTTATTCACTGTGTCTTTATGAAAAAGAAGTTGATTTGTATTACAAAAAATATTTTTATTTTCATTAAAAATAAATTGATTTTCCATTATTTGTGATATCTCTTCTAGCATATTATCATTTATCATTTTAGTCTCCTTACTTCATGAGTAGACTAAATATACGTTACCACTATCAGTGTGTCAATCTTATATTTCATGTTTTGAACAAATATGAAAAAACCAATCTTATGATTGGCTTTCATTTAATATTGGTTTTTCAATTTCATCATGTAAATAATCCGCTAATTCTTTTAAGTCTTTATCCTTATAATCTTCATAAGATAATGGTTTCCCTATGGTTATACGATAAGGTGTTTTAGTTTTAATGTTATCAAAATCTTTGTATACATTATGTAATGTTATTGGCACAATATTTGCTTTCGCTAGATATGCTGGTTTCAGTGATGCTTCATGAAATCCATGTACCGTTGCTGACTTAGAGCGTGTTCCCTCTGGAAAAATAAGAACTGAATTTCCAGCTTTTAACCATCGTGATGCTTCTCTTAACATCTTAATCGCACTTGATTGATCTTCTCGATCAAAGTATATCAAGTCCAAAACTTCAGCCCATGTACTAATGATGGGTATTTTCTTGTTTTCTTTTTTGGATATAAATGTAGTTGGTTTCTTAATAGCTGCTACTATCACCAATGGATCAATTGTTCCTTGATGATTTGATACAAAGAGTGTTGCACCTTCTGGAAGTTCTTGTTCATTGACAAGAACTGATGTTTTTACTAATCTTAGAAATTTTAGACTTGCTTCTCTAGCCTCATGGTAACGCACATCAAAAGACTCGTTCTTTATACGTTTTGCTATTGGATATGTTCTCAATAAATAAATTCCGCCTAATAAGAGTCTAAACATGTTCTGCTACCGCTGTGGCCATCGCATACTCACCATCATGACTGATAGAAAGATGGATTGTAAGACTTGGATGGTTTACATAAGGCTTTCCTTCTTCTGTTATTTCGATTTCAATATCCTTCATTGACTTTATTCCTGTTGCTTTTATAATTGCTTCCTTTGCTGCAAATCTACCAGCAAGCCATTCTTTTTGTCTTATCAGTGTTAGTTGTTGAAACCCATGCAGTTCTTTTTCAGTTAGAACTTTCTGTGCTATTTTTTCATCAACTCTTTCAACCTTACAAAGATCGCATCCAATACCCACTATCATTTTTTACCTCTATTTTGAATTATCAATCGCAAACATCAATTCAGCTTCGCATGCTACTTCACCATCAACTAGTGCTTTTGCATTCGCAAAACCAATTCCCATTCTTACTTTGACTAATTCAACTTCTAATGTTAATACATCACCCGGAACTACTTGGCGTTTAAATCGAGCTTTATTAATTCCTGCAAACAATGCAATTTTACCTTTATTTTCAGGAATAGAAAGCAACAACACTGCTCCTGTTTGTGCAAGTGATTCCAAGATTAACACGCCTGGCATAACTTGTTTTTCTGGAAAGTGTCCAACAAAATGCATTTCATTTGCACTAACACATTTCTTTCCTATTATCTTATCTGCTTCAATTGATTCAATCGTATCAACCAATAAAAACGGATAACGATGTGGAATAATTTTTTTGATATCATCACTACTATAGATCATATTAATCCTCCCAACGCTTGAAGATAATGGATGCATTATGTCCACCAAATCCAAGTGAATTACTCATTGCATAATTTACTTCTGTTTCAATACCTTGATTAACAACTAAATTTAAATCGCAGTTTTTATCACTTACTCTGTGATTTATTGTTGCAGGTATAAATTGGTCTTGTAGTGCTAATACACTTATAACACCTTCAATTGCACCACTTGCTCCAAGTAAATGTCCTGTCATTGATTTTGTACTCGATACATATGGTTTAGACTCTTGGAAACAATTGCTGATTGCTTTTGTTTCTGTTTTATCATTTAGATTTGTAGAAGTACCATGTGCATTAATATAGCTAATATCTTTTGTAGTAATATTTGCATCTTGTATTGCTTTTCTCATCGCAATTGTTGCATACTCACCATTTTCTGCAGGTGCTGTAATGTGGTTTGCATCACATGTTGTTCCATAACCTACAACCTCAGCATATATCTTTGCACCACGTTTCTTCGCTGATTCTAATTCTTCAAAAACTAGTACTGCAGCACCCTCACCCATGACAAACCCACAACGTTCTTGATCAAACGGAATACTTGCACGATTAGGATCAGTACTTTCACATAGTGCACGCATTGCCATAAATCCACCAATTCCTACTGGTGTAATTGATGCTTCACATCCACCAGTTACGATTGTATCTTCATAACCATCACGAATACGTTGAAATGCTATACCCATTGCATCTGTTGCGGATGCACATGCTGTTACAATACATTGAACACTACCATGTAGTTTGTGATCAATCGCAATATCACCTGCAGCAAGATTGATTAATGACATCGGAATAAAGTAAGGAGAGATACGACTTGGTCCTCTTTGTTCTAATGTTTTTGTTGCGTTTTCAATAGATGATAAACCACCAATTCCTGAACCAAGCAGTACTCCAATACTGTTATTCTCTTCTACTACTAGATTACTATCCTTCATAGCTTGTTTTGCTGCGATACGTGCAAATTGTGTAAAGCGATCATTGAATTTTAATTCTCTAGGTGTGTAATATTCATCTGCATTTAAATCTTTAACTTCGGCTGCTAATTTCACTTTATAATCCGTTGTATCAAACGCTGTAATAGGAGCGATACCACATTTACCTTGATGAATACTTTCTTTTACTTCATTTACTGTATTCCCAATTGGAGATACAGCACCCATACCTGTAATTACGACTCTACGTTTCATTTACATCACCATCCCGCCATCAATAACTAGCACTTGTCCTGTAATATAATCCGCATCACAGCTTGCTAAGAACTTCGCAACAGCTGCTACCTCATCTGCTTGTCCAAAACGTTTTAGCGGAATTAAATCTAACATTTTTTGTTTGAGTTCATCATGTAGAACTTGTGTCATTTCAGTTTCAATAAATCCTGGTGCAATTGCGTTAACTTGAATATTACGAGAACCTAATTCTTTCGCACTTGCTTTAGTCATCGCAATAATAGCTCCTTTACTTGCAGCATAATTTACTTGACCAATATTACCAATTAAACCAATAACACTTGCAATGTTGATAATCTTCCCTGCACGTTGTTTCATCATGATACGACTTACAGTTTGTATACAATTGAAACATCCCTTTGTATTGATTGACATTACTTTATCAAAATCTTCATCACTCATCTTCATCATTAAATTATCGCGAGTAATTCCTGCATTGTTCACAAGTACATCAATATGACCATATTGTTTTACAATTTCTTCCATCATCACTTTTACTGCATCATGATCTTGTACATCACATTTATAGATTGAATGATTTCCTTCAGGAAGAGTATGTAATACTTCGAGTGCTTGTTCTTCTCTACTTGCAAAGTTAATGATTACATCATGATCCTTTGCCAAACTCTTCGCAATTGCTGCACCGATACCACGGCTTGCCCCTGTTACTAAAGCTACTTTTCTTGTCATGCTTGACCTCCTTGAATGATTTCTTTTGTTTTGATAAAACTCTTGTAATCATCTACATTACAAATTGTTACTTCTTTGTTATTCGCTTGCGCAATTTTTTTAATAAAACTTGAACAAGTTGTTTTAGGACCAATTTCAATAAATGTATCAAAACCATCCATCATCATTTTTTCAATTCCTTTTTGAAAACGAACTGGTGATACTAATTGTTGTGTTAAGCTATCAATTCTATCTTCAGTAACATCACCTGTACAATTTGTATATACCGGTAATGTTGTTTCTTGCCAATTCACTTGGGTTAATGCTTTATTTAAATCAGCTTGCGCACTGATAAGTAATGCACTGTGGAATGCTCCACTTACTTGCAGTTTAATAGCGCGTCTCGCACCAAATTCAATACAATTTTGCATTGCTTTTTCTAATGCTAATTCTTCACCCGTAATTACAATTTGGTCTGGTGCATTATAATTCGCTACACTAACTATTCCTAAATTACTTGCTTCCAAACATGCTTGTTCAATTTTATCTGCACTGAGTGCTAGGATTGCTGCCATACCACTTGTTGTTTTCTCAATGGTATCTTGCATAAGTGCTCCTCTTTTTTTAGTAAGCATAACTCCCTCATTAATTGAGTAAGCTCCCGCACAACCATAGGCACTATATTCTCCTAAACTCAACCCAATACAACCCTCAGGTACGATACCCTCTTGTTTTAACATATTAACAATACCCATTGAGATACTATAGATTGCCCATTGTGCATCTCTTGTGGCATTTAGGCGATCTGCATCTTCAAAACAGATTGTAGCTAATTCATTATTTTCATTACACGCATCAAATACTTCTTTGAAACTTAAAGAGTTTTCTAAATTATCTTTGCCCATTCCAATGTATTGTGCCCCTTGCCCTGCAAATACAAATGCTATTTTCATTTCACTTCTCCTACTAAGTCCTCAATGACTTCCTTGACATGACGTAATTTTGTTTGTGTTGGTATTGTCATACCACTAAATATTAATCCTTTTTCTGTATTCCCTTTGGCAGCTTGAATAAGTGCTTCTGTGATACAGAATGGTGTTACCTTGAAATCACATGGTTTAATGCAATTCAAACAATAAGTTGGTGCCACTCTTCCTTGTTCTAGTTGTTTTGATAATGGATTCGCAATAGCTCTACCATAGTAACCAACTGGACTTTTAATAAGTGTTAATTCTTTTTGATTGTGATTCAAAAACATCTCTTTAAATTTAATATCGGCATCGCATTCAATCGTAGGTATAAATGATGTCGCTACTTGCACTCCACTTGCACCATGATGAATAGCTTCTTGAATTTTTTCTTTCGTATTCATTCCACCCGCAACATAAATTGGAATGATACGGTCATATTTATCTTCGTATTCTTGAATAATTGGTTTTGTTTCTTCAAGAATATCAAGTACGCTCTTGGCAGTATGTTCCAACAGTTCTTCTGGTTTAAATCCTAAATGTCCACCTGCATCAGGTCCTTCAATAACAATGAAATCTGCTGTGCAGTTATAATGACGATCCCAACTCTTTAAAAGAAGTTGTGCAGCTTTTGCACTGGATACAATAGGAGCAATTAATACATCATGTCCTTGAGTAATCGCTGGTAATGATAATGGTAATCCTGCACCACTAATAATGGCGTCTACCCCTGCATCCAATGCTGCTTTTACATATTCATCATAACGATTGATTGCACACATTGCATTGACAGCTAAAATACCTTTACCTTGGCTTATGTTTCTTGCCTTTGCGACTTCTTCTTTTAATCCTTTACTGTTAGCTAAAAATGGATCCTTCATAAAATCAGGGTCACGATAGCCAGGATGTGCTAAAGAGATTACTCCCATTCCACCTTCTTGCATAACTGCACCTGCTAAATTACCAAGCGATATACCGACTCCCATTCCACCTTGAATTAATGGGATATCCATTTGCTTTAGTTTTAGATTGAAAGTTCTTGCCATATTTTATTTAACTCTTCCTTGTTTTCTTTTGCTTCTTGCATTAATTCATCAAGGATTTCTTGGATTGGTTGAATCTTTTTACATAACCCTGCAACTTGACCCATCATAACTGAGCCATGTTTCATATCACCATCAAATACTGCACGACGTAATGCTCCAAGAGTAATTACTTCTAATTCTTCTTTTTCAGCATTTGCCATTTCTAATTTTCGATACTCCAGTGCCATTTGATTTTTTAATATACGAACCGGAGCACCTAGATTTCTTCCTGTTACAATTGTATCTAAATCTTTTGCCTTGATAACTGCATGTTGATAGTTTTCATGTACTGGACATTCTTCACTCACTAAGAAGCGTGTACCAATTTGAACACCCACTGCACCCAATGCTAAACATGCATTCAGTTGCGCACCACAGGCAATGCCTCCTGCTGCAATAACTGGAACAGGAACTGCTTGAACCATTTGCGGAACCAAAGCCATCGTTGTTAATTCTCCAACGTGTCCACCTGATTCAGTACCTTCTGCAATAATTCCATCTACTCCGTTATCCACTAAACGTTTCGCTAATGCAACACTATTCACTACTGGATAAATCTTAATTCCTTCTGCTTTTAGTTGTGGGCAATACTTACCTGGATTTCCTGCACCTGTTGTTACAAAGGCAACTGGGTTCTTTAATATTTCTTCCACAATTGCATCTGAATGTGGATTCATCAACATCAAATTAACTCCAAAAGGTTTGTCAGTTAATTCTTTGCATTTAGTGATTGCTTCTTGAACTTGTTTTGCATCCATTGCTCCTGTCGCAATAATTCCAAGTGCACCTGCATTGGATACTGCTGCTGCAAATTCTGGTGTTGCAATATGAGCCATTGCTCCTTGTAAAATTGGATATTTTACATGAAATATATCTTTAATATTCACTATTTAATTTCTCCTTCTATCTTCCAAAGGCAACTGCTATAAGTTAACCCTGAACCAAATGCTACAAACAACACATTTTGTCCTTGATGTATCATCTTCTTTTCAACCATTTCAGCTAAGACAAGTGGTACACTTGCACTTGATGTATTTCCATACTCTTGAATGTTCATGTAGAATTTATCTTCACGAATACCGAGTTGTTTACTCGCTAGACTAATGATTCTCACATTTGCTTGATGCGCTACAATATAATCCACTTGTTCGATGGTCATGTTGTTATCTTCTAATTCTTTTCGTATGCATGTTGTTAAAGCATTGACCGCAAATTTGAAGACATCCGTTCCCTTCATGGATAATGTTGTTTTATCATCATAGATTGAATTAGTTTTTAAGCTATCTGTGATATCATGTTCGCTGAAACTATGAAATTTAGGATTATGTTCGCTTTGCGTTAATACAACCGCACCTGCACCATCTCCAAATAGAATACAAGTTCCTCGATCAGTCCAGTCAATGATACGACTCATCGTATCACTTGCTACAACTAATATATTTTTATAACTTTGCAGTAAATGATGAGCTGTTTCCATTGCTACAACAAATCCACTACATGCTGCATTAATATCAAACGCAAGTAGGTTTTTGCGATCAATATCTAATCTTCTTTTTAATTGACATGCCATCGATGGTGTAAATAAATCAGGAGTAATTGTCGCAAACAAAATCGCATCAATGTCTTCTTTATTCAATCCAGATTTATCAAGTGCCTCTTGTGCTGCACGAGTTGCAATGTCTAAATTTGTTTCCCCATCACTCACAACGTGTCTTCTTTTAATACCTGTACGTTGTACAATCCATTCATCATTGGTATCAACCATCTTACTTAAATCTTCATTGGTTAACACTTTGTGTGGCGCATAACTTGCTACTGATAAAATCTTACTCATGACATGCACCTAACTTTCTGAATTTCTCATATCTATTTTTACTTCTTACTTTTTCATTTTGTGCTTGTAGTTTATTTAACTGTTCAAATAAATTTTTACGTATTTGTTCGATACAGAAATTTGGATTCTCTTGAATACCACCTAGAGGTTCTTTGATAATTTCGTCAACGATTCCTTTTTGGTATAAATCCTTTGATGTTAGTTCCATCATTTTCGCTGCTTCTTTTACTCTTGTTTCATCTTTCCACAAAATACTCGCAAAACCTTCTGGTGAAAGAATTGAGTAGATTGCATTTTCCAACATCATGATATGATCGGATACACTAAGCGCTAATGCACCACCACTTCCACCTTCTGATAATACGATTGTGATGACAGGTACATTTAAGGTCATAAATTGTTTTAAGCATTGCGCAATTGCTTCTGCTTGTCCTCTTTCTTCTGCGCCCTTACCAGGATATGCTCCTGATGTATCAACGATTGTAATAATTGGTCGATTGAATTTCTCAGCTTGTTTCGCCAAACGTAACGCCTTACGATACCCTTCTGGATTCATCATTCCAAAGTTGCAGTCCATATTTTCTTGTAACGTTTTTCCTTTTCTTTGTGCAAGAATAGTTACTGGCTTTCCTAAGAAACTTCCAAGTCCTCCCCATAATGCACCGTCTTCTCCATACAAACGATCTCCTTTTTGCTCAAATAAATCCGTGAATAAACTTTCCACTAGATCCATTGCTTTAAGTCGTTTTGGATGACGTGCTAGACATACAATATCCCAAGCATCTAAATGTGAATATGCATCTTTTTTTAGTTTCTCAATTTCCTTTTTGATTTGTATTGCTTCCTCTTTTGAACAATTTTCTAATTGTTCACGTAAGAGAAGTATTTTTTCTTCTGATTTTGACCAACTCATTTTTTACCTCTCTCATGAATTTTCAACAATTGAATCAATGTTGATCTCATGTTTTCTCGTTCAACGATTTGATCTAGGAATCCTTTTTTCTCTAAGAACTCCGCTGTTTGAAAGTCATCGGGCAACTTTTCATTAACCGTTGATTGGATAACTCGTTTACCTGCGAATCCAATTAAACATTGAGGTTCACTTAATTGAATATCTCCTAGCATCGCAAAACTTGCGCTGACTCCACCCGTTGTGGGGTGAGTTAAGTAAGAAATATATAACAGTCCTGCTTCATCATGTTTAGCTAAAGCCGCACTTGTTTTTGCCATTTGCATTAAAGATAAAATACCTTCTTGCATACGTGCACCACCAGAACAGCTGAAGATAATTAGCGGTAATCGTTTCTTTGTTGCGTATTCAATATGACGAGTTATCTTTTCCCCTACAACTTCACCCATACTACCCATTAAAAAACGATTATCCATGACACATAATGCAACTCGATTTGTACCAATTCTTGCTACACCTGTTACGACTGCTTCATTCATTTTTAAACTATCTTGTAATTTTTGAATCTTTGCTTCATACCCTGGGAATGAACTCTTTTTCATTCTTTTTAATGCATGGAATGTTTCAATAAAACTGTTTTCATCACATACATAATCTAATCGTTGTTGTGCTGTTAATGCATGGACATGTTGACAATGTGGACATACAAAATAATGTTTACTAATTTCCGTATAGTTGAATACACTCTCGCATTTACTACATTGCCATGTATCAGGATGTTCCACCTTTGGTTTTTGTTTCGATAGGAGTTTTTCTCGATAGCTTCTAAAAACTTGTAACCTATCTTTTCTTTCCTTAAAGGCTGAATTCATTTTTCTTTACCTCTTCAATAAATTTTGTAAGTGATGAAGTATCATATCTTCCACTTACAAAGATAGGATCATGAAACAACAAATATTGAAATTCAATATTGGTTTCTACTCCTTCAATTAATAATTCTTCTAATGCAACACGCATTCTCTTAATCGCTTCTAAACGCGTTGGTGCATGGACAATAAGTTTGAGAATCATTGAGTCATAATATGGAGGAATGGTATAACCTGCATATACAGCACTGTCAATACGTATTCCTTGTCCCCCAGGTACATGAAACGTCTTAATTGTTCCAGGATTAGGTGCGAAATTCGCTTTTACGTTTTCTGCATTGATACGACATTCAATCGCATGTCCTTGTAAGACAATATCTTCTTGTGTAAACTCAAGTGGTTTCCCTTCAGCTACACGAATTTGTTGTTTAATTAAATCAAGACCTGTAATCATTTCACTGATCGTATGTTCTACTTGAATCCGTGTATTCATTTCCATAAAGTAATGATTTTGTTCGTGATCCACTAAAAACTCAATTGTACCTACACTATCATAGTTAACATATTTTGCAGCTTTAATTGCATCTGCATACAAACGGTCTTTAGCATCTTGTGTTAATACATCACTCGGCGCTTCTTCCACTGTTTTTTGATTACGTCTTTGCATTGAGCAATCGCGTTCAAATAAATGAACAACATGACCATGTTTATCACCTAATAATTGAACTTCAATGTGTTTTGGATTTACTAAATACTTTTCCATATAAACACTATCATCACCAAAAGAGACTGCCGCTTCACTGCGAGCTTGTTCATACGCAGTAATGCAATCTTTTTCTTCATAAACAATTCGCATACCACGACCACCGCCACCGCTACTGGCTTTGATGATAACTGGGTAACCAATTTCTTTTGCCATTAATAAACATGCATCTTTTGTTTCGATACATTCTTTTGAACCAGGTACAACAGATACACCCGCCGCAATCATTGACGCTCTTGCATTGGATTTATCCCCCATACGATCAATCACATCGGGATCTGGTCCGATAAAAATAATACCTGCATCAATTACTTTTCTTGCGAATGCGCTATTCTCACTTAAAAACCCAAATCCTGGGTGAATGGCATCCGCTTGTGTTCCCTTAGCTGCTTCTATAATCGCATCCATATTAAGATAGCTATTCTTACTTGGTGCTTCTCCTATACAAATACTTTCATCTGCAAGTTGAGTATGGTAAGCTTCTCTATCTGCTGTTGAATATACCGCTACAGTATTGATATTCAACAATTTACAAGTACGAATAATTCTTACAGCTATTTCTCCACGATTCGCAATTAATATTTTCTTAATCATTATTCGATTTCAAGTAGCGGTTGATCGTATTCTACAAGTTTTCCTGATGGTGCAAGGATTGCTTTTACAATACCTTCTTTATCTGCTTGGATCTCATTCATGACTTTCATCGCTTCAATGATTCCAACAGTATCCCCAACATTTACTTTTTGGCCTACAGTTACTAATGCTTTACTCTCAGGAGAACGCGTCAAATAGAATGTTCCTACTAGTGGAGCATTAATTGTCTTCATTGGTTTCTTTGCTTCTGGTTTATTTTCAATTGGAGTAGTATGCATTTGTGATTCGTTGGCATAAACCACAGGTGCATTCCCCATATTCTTCTCTAAACAAATTTTGAAGTCTTTTTCTTCTATACTTAATTTCGTAAGAGAAGTTCCTTCAAATTCACGGATTAGTTCTTTTAGTTCTTCTTTTTTCATCTTAGTTAGTAAAAAAGGGAGTTAATCCCTCTTATTTCCCCGCTAATAATTTTTCGATATCGCCAACAGTTTTTAATTGAACAAGTTCTTCATCTTCAATCTTGATGTCGAAATTGCTTTCTAATTCTAATGACAACTCAACAGCAGCCAGTGAATCAATACCTAAGTCATCTTTCAATGAAGCTTCAGGAGTGATTAACTCTGCATCTACATTTAGGGTTTCTACTAATACATCTTTAATTTTTTCAAACATAAAATAATCTCCATTTCTTTGAGCATATTGATTATAACATTGACAATTTTGCTTGTAAACATCATCTATTATTAAAAAGTAGATGATGTTCTATATGATATTACTTTGAAAGCGCTATTTTTATTATAAACCCTATTAAACAAAGGCTTTTTAATGAATTGTGATAGAATGATGAAAATGGATAAACCTATAGTATAAAGATACAATTATGACTCTTTACCCCTGTTTTTTTGACATTTTAACTTCTTTATTAATGAATATAATTAATTCTATGTATAATAAAGAGGATAGAATTGAAGTATTAATGAGGGAAATATAATGTATTTTAAATATGGTACAACTGAAATCAATGCATTAAAAGAAAAAGATCCTATCCTGGCGAAAGTAATCGATCAAATAGGAGTAATTCATCGTGAAGTTAATCATGATTTGTTTTCTAGTATCGTAAATAGTATTGTTGGCCAACAAATCTCAACAAAAGCACATAAAACCATATGGAAAAGAATGATTGATGCACTTGGTTCCATTAATGCCGATACCATTCTTTCAACAGATATAGATTTTTTACAATCTTTAGGTATGAGTTATCGTAAAGTCGAGTACATCGTTGATTTTGCGCAAAAAGTTAAGAATAAAGAAATTGACCTTGATCATATATCTCAACTTTCTGATAAAGAAATTATCATTGAACTTTCCCGATTAAAAGGAATAGGGGTTTGGACCGCTGAAATGATGTTGTTGTTTTGTTTAGAACGACCAAATGTCTTAAGTTATGATGATTTAGCTATTCTTAGAGGAATGCGCATGGTTTACCATCATCGCAAAATAACTCGTTCTCTATTTGAAAAGTATCGCCGTAGACTTAGTCCTTATTGCAGTGTTGCTAGCCTTTACTTTTGGGCTGTAGCTAGTGGAAACTATGAGGGATTTAAAGATTACGCCCCTAGAAAGCGAGCAGTATAATGGAATACACTACAACTTATTCATCTCCCCTTGGTTTAATTATATTATCAAGTAATGGTACCGAACTAACTGGATTATGGTTTGAAGGACAAAAGTATTTTGCTCGTACATTATCCTTAGAAAATGAGCCAAGAGATTTACTAATTTTTTCCAATGCAAAGAAATGGTTAGATGATTACTTCGGTGGTAAACAACCTGCATCTCAACTACCACTTTCCTTGAATGGAACACCCTTTCAAAAAGAAGTTTGGGAAATTCTTCTCCAAATTCCTTATGGACATACTTGCGCTTATGGAGATATTGCAAAAATCATTGCAGCAAAACATAATCAAAAAAGTATGTCGAGTCAAGCAGTAGGTGGGGCAGTGGGACGTAATCCCATTTCGATTATAGTTCCTTGCCATCGTGTACTAGGCGCAAACAAGAATCTTACTGGTTATGCTGGAGGAGTTCAACGTAAGCAACATCTACTTGTTCTAGAAGGTATTCAATTTAATCAAAATAAGATTTAACAAATTTATCATTGTATTAGAAATAGATAAATGTATAATTACATTTGTTCAAGATTAGATATGAGGAATTTATGAAAAAGAAAATTATTCTATTCACTTTAGTTGCGTTTATATTCATCTATGTTTTGTTACAAATTATACCTTATGGCAAAAATAAAATAACGAATGCATTTAGAATAGAAACTGGATCACGTCCATTAGTAATAGCGCATGGTGGAGCAAAATTAATGAATCCTGAGAATACATGGATGGCTTATGACTACGCTTATGAATTAGGTGTTGATGTCTTAGAAATGGATTTACAAATTACCAAAGACAATCAATTAGTTACATATCACAACAACGAATTAGAAGATATGTCCAACACTGCAGGTCTAGTTTCTGAGCACAATTATGTCGATTTAAAGAAATATAATTTTGGTGAGAATTTCACTGACTTGCAAGGGTATCAGCCTTACAAAAATCTATCTTTAGAAGAAAGAGAATCTTTTGGCGATTCATTAACACCTGCTAACTTAGAAGAAATGTTTCAAAAATATGGTAAGGATGTTTTGTATATTTGCGAATTAAAGAACTATGGTGATCTAGGTCAAAAATCAGCACAAAAAATATTAGATCTAATCCAACAATATAATATGGAAGAATATGTTTGTGTTGCCTCTTTTGATCAAGATACCCTCAACTATTTTATTTCTATTGCACCCGATAATATCATTACTTCCTTTGATATGGGTACAGCGACAAACTTCATCATCGCTAATTATGTTGGATATGGTTTCTTCTTAAATTATCCGCAAGCCGGTTTTCAAATCCCTATGGATAAGTTTGGTATTCCTCTGGCAACAGATTATCTAGTATATAAAATTCATCACAACAATATGTTTGTACATTACTGGACAATCAACGATGTCGAAGATATGGAAAAATGTATACAACTTAATGCAGATGGTATCATTACCGATCGTCCTGATTTATTAATACAATTACTTCATGATCTTGGTTATTAATTATTTATTTAAAAAACATAGCAATCGCTATGTTTTTAATTTATATAGTATCAGAATTAAATTATGCTTTCTTTTATTTTCATCCAAATTTCTAATGAATTAGTTTGTTCATTGTGATCTGCATATCTTTCAATTCCTATTGGTTCTATTTGTATTCCTTTTTGAATTAACCAACTTGAGTACAAAAATGATTGTGCTTTATATAGTACATCCATTACTAGTGATTCAAAGTTTTCTGCTTCTACTTTGCATACAACATATTCACCGGGTAATAGGTTAAATAACTCCAACTCCTCAACTTCTAAACTACCGACTAGATGCACACCTGCAAAGTATTTAAAAT
>NZ_JAVWNC010000024.1:28988-30918 GCF_036637135.1 Anaerorhabdus sp.
ATTTAAAATTAGTTCTGGTTTGTTTACGCGATTACACGCTATTGGATTTTTACGATACTCCATTGGGGTTATCCCGTAAGCTTCTTTAAAACTTCTTGAATAATGCTCTGGTGATGAAAACCCAACACACAGTGCAATATCCAATATCTTTTCTTCTGTATCACTCAACATATCTAATGATTTTGTTAGTCTACGATACTTGATGTATTCACCTAACGGTAACTTAACCAGTCGTGTGAATAATCGTTGAAAATAGAACGGTGATAGTGCTGCTTTTGTAGATAAATAATCAATTGTTAAATTTTCATTTAAGTGTTCCTCTATCGTATCTATTGTTTCTTGAATTTGTTGCCATGAATGCATATCATGATCCTCCTTTAAGAACACTATATCTAAAATGAATGCTTACTTCTTGATGCCCAATGCCCTTTTATTCTCAATTATTTTTACTTCACATTCTAAATCATATCCTGTTTTTTCCAATACATCCTTTCGAACATATTCAATGAGTTCAATAAAATCATTACTTGATGCATGATCATAGTTAATTAAAAATCCAGCATGCTTTTTAGATACCATTGCACCACCACACATCTTTCCTTTTAATCCACACTGATCAATTAGTGCACTAGCATAATTACCTTCTGGTCTTTTAAAGACAGAACCAGCACTTGGATATTCAAGAGGTTGCATATCAATTCGTCGTTGTAGACGTCTATCCATTAACTCTCGTATTGTTTTGTAGTCACCTTGTAACAATTCAAATCGTACTTTTAAAATTACTTTTTCTGTATTCGTGAAAATACTTTTACGATATGCGAAATCTTTTGGTTGCACATGTATGTTTTTTAGATTCCCATCTTCATCTAAATAATCAATTTCTTTTACTACATCTTTTACTTCACCCTCAAATGCACCTGCATTCATATATACTGCACCACCAACAGTTCCAGGTATTCCATAAGCAAATTCTAATCCTGTTAAACTATTCTTGCACGCAACTTCACAAACTTGTTTTAAGCTTGCACCTGCCTCTGCAATTACACTATTTCCTATAACTTCAATTTGATTAAGTTGTTTAGCTAAAACTAAAACTACTCCTTCAAAAATTTTATCTCTAAACAATACATTAGAACCGTTTCCCAATATAATCAGTTGCATATTAGCTTCATCAGCTAATTTCTTAACTGTTACTACACAACTCACATTTTGTGCTTCAATTACATACCATGCCATTCCACCTAATTCTAGTGTTGTATACTCTGACATTGATTTATCTTTAAAGAAAGGGATTTGATTTTGGATTAAATGTCTTTCAAACTTCTCTTTGTTCATTACTCATAGTCTCCTATATTTATCATAATATGTTACTGATTATTTTCATACTCCTTTGCATTAGAAAAGCCTAGTTGATTATCATTACAACTAGACTTGTTTGAATTTATACACATGGGCAACATCAATTTACTTTCATGTCTTGTCGATATACGAAGAATTGATTTCTGTTTCTAAATTTGATTCTTAATATATTCTTCAACAACTTTCATGTCTTCTGTGGGTTCAAATCTTTCAATTACAGTACCTTCTGCATCGATTAAGAATTTTGTGAAATTCCATTTAATTGATGGGTCTTGTTTATAGTTTGGATCTTGTTTTGATAACATTTCTTCTAGCACTGGTGTTAGTTTGTGATTTGGATTGAATCCATTAAATCCCTTTTCTTTTACAAGCTCTTTGTATAAAGGAATCGCATGTTCTCCATTTACATTAATTTTTGCGAATCGTTCAAATTTTGTATTGTAGTGAAGTGCACAGAATTCATTGATTTCTTCAATTGTTCCTGGTGCTTGTTCACCAAATTGATTACAAGGAAAATCTAGTATTTCAAATCCATAGTCTTTGTATTTTTCATATAGTTCTTCTAGTTCCT
>NZ_JAVWNC010000025.1:0-30077 GCF_036637135.1 Anaerorhabdus sp.
ATTATTGCAACTTTTCCGAATTGCACTGCAAATTCAGCGATCTTTTTATATTTTTCGCATTGTTTTGCAATAAGATTTTATAATATGGTAGTTTTTGAAGTCAATTGCATTCTAATAGTTAGATAAAAAGTGCCAAGTTAATGACACATATAAACCTCTGTATACTACTCTTATTAGTTTAATATGTGAAAAAATAGAAAAAGGTATCCTTAAGGACACCTATAAACCACTTGATACTATTCTTTTATTCCCACTCTACCGTTGCAGGTGGTTTAGAAGTAATATCGTAGCATACACGATTTACATTCTTTACTTCATTTACAATTCTTGTAGAAATCTTATCTAAGATTTCGTATGGGATTTTAGCCCAATCGGCAGTCATACCATCTATTGATGTAACTGCACGAATAGCGATTGTATAATCATAGGTTCTTTGATCACCCATTACACCAACCGAACGAATATCTGGTAAACATGTAAAGTATTGCCAGATTTCTCTTTCAAGATGAGCATTCGCAATCTCTTCTCTTAATATCGCATCTGATTCTCTTACTATCTCCAGTTTTTCTTCAGTGATTTCACCAAGTACACGTATACCAAGACCAGGTCCTGGGAATGGTTGTCTCCATACCATTGCTTCTGGTAATCCAAGTTCAATACCCAATGCTCTTACTTCATCTTTAAACAACGTGTTAAGTGGTTCAATTAATTTAAATTGCATATCATCAGGTAATCCACCAACATTGTGGTGTGATTTGATCGTTTGCGCAGTTTTTGTACCACTTTCAATTACATCTGTGTAAAGTGTTCCTTGTGCTAACCATTTAATATTCTCACCTTGAACTAATTTCTTTACTTCTTCATCAAATGTATAAATAAATTCATTACCAATAATCTTACGCTTAGCTTCAGGATCACTTACTCCTTGTAGTTTATCTAAGAAGCGTTTTGATGCATCTACTTTAGTAAGATTTATTTTCATATTCTCACCAAACATTTGCATTACGCTTTCCGCTTCACCTTTACGCAATAATCCATGATCAATAAACATACAATATAAGTTATCACCGATAGCTTTATGTAATAAGGCTGCAACTACTGAAGAATCAACACCTCCTGATAGTGCAAGCAATACTTTATCATCACCAACTTGTTTTCTAATTTTATCAACTTCCATATCAACAAAACTCTTCATTGACCAGTCGTTTTTTGCTTTACAAATTTTAAATACAAAGTTCTTCAACATGTCTAATCCAAATTCAGAATTTCTAACTTCCGGATGATATTGAACCGTATAGATTTGTTTTTCTACATTACTTGCCGCTGCAAAAGGACAAGTATCAGATGAAGCATCCACTACGAAACCTTCTGCTAGTTTCGATACTTGATCACCATGAGACATCCAGACAGTCTGTTCAAGGGGTAATCCATCAAACAATAACGATTGATTAGTAACCTTAATTGTAGCGCGCCCATATTCCTTTGTCTCACATGCCTTAACACTACCACCAGTCATATAATGAGTCATTTGCATGCCATAACAGATTCCTAAAATAGGAAGTCCTGCTTCAAAAATAGCTGGATCACATTTAAATGAGTTTTCATCATAAACACTATTTGGTCCACCACTAAATACAATACCCTTCACATCGCCCATTGCTTTAATTTCTTCAATAGTTAATGTATTTGGGTGTAGTTCACTATAAACACCAAATTCACGTATACGACGTGCAATTAGCTGATTATATTGACTTCCGAAATCAAGTACAATAATTTTATCTGCCATTCTTTTTCTCCTCGAATTGTTCTTTATATTACACTAAAATGAGGTATTCGTAAATAGATTTAATCTAAGTATTTGTTTCACCAATTAGATACAGGCGAGCGCATAAAAAATATCGTGAATATTATGCTAGACCAAAACCAATTTACTCAGTTTATGTGTTATGATTTAAGCAACTGATACTTAAGGAGGATTTTAGACTATGCATGAAATAAAATGTCCACATTGCGGCACAACATTCACCATAGATGAAGCTAACTACGCTGATATTTTAAATCAAGTACGTACAAGTGAATTCAATCAAGAAGTACATGATCGACTAGAACAAATAAAAATACAACACAAGAGTGAGATTGCACTTGCGGAAGAAAAGTCACAAAATCAATTACAAAAAGAACTTGCCAAGATGGAACAAGTTATTGCAGATTTAAAGGCTAAGAATGATGCAAGTAAACAATCTGAAATCATCGCGATTGCCGATGTTGAAAAGAAAATGCGTGAAGATATTATTGAGCGTGACAAGCAAATTGCTTTGCTTAACAACAAACTCCAATCCCTTGAAGACAATAAAAAACTTGAACTCAATCAAGCTTTATCACAAAAAGATAAAGAATTACTCGAAACCCAACATAAAGTAGAACTACTTCAAAAAGAAACTGAAATTGAAAAAGCTTCTATAAAAGAAAAGTTTGAATTAGAGCTAAAACAAAAAGAAGAAACCATTGCATTCTATAAAGACTTCAAGGCTAAACAATCTACAAAGATGATTGGTGAATCCCTTGAACAACATTGTGAGATTGAATTCAATAAACTCCGTATGACTGCATTTAGAAACGCTAGTTTCTCAAAAGATAATGATGCTAAGTCTGGTAGTAAAGGTGACTATATTTACCGTGAAAACGATGAAAATGGTATCGAAATCATTTCCATTATGTTTGAGATGAAAAACGAAGAAGACCAAACATCTACAAAGAAGAAGAATGAACACTTTTTTAAAGAATTAGATAAAGACCGTAACGAAAAGAAATGTGAATACGCCATTCTTGTAACTCTACTTGAACAAGACAATGAGTTGTATAACACAGGTATCGTGGATGTATCCTATGAATATGAAAAGATGTATGTCATTCGCCCACAATTCTTCATTCCTCTTATCACACTACTTCGTAATGCAGCGCTCAATTCTCTACAATACAAACAAGAAGTTGCATTAATGAAGGAACAAAACATTGATATCACAAACTTTGAAGAAGATTTAAATGCATTCAAATCTAACTTCGCAAAAAACTTTGAACTCGCTAGTCGTAAGTTTACTACCGCTATTGATGAAATTGATAAAACAATTACTCACCTTCAAAAGACAAAAGAAGCACTACTTTCTTCAGAAAATAATTTGAGAATCGCAAATGACAAAGCTGAAGATCTTACAGTTAAAAAACTAGTAAGAAAAAATCCAACGATGAAAAGTAAATTTGATGAGCTTAAAAAATAATATAAGAAAATGAGATTTATCTTTTTGATTAATCTCATTTTTTAGTTCATTAATAATTCTATTTTTTTAAATATCTTTCAACCATCTTTAAAGATAAACCTGTTTTTTGGGCAATCTCCTCTGCACTCATACCCATGGTATGCATTCTTTTACACATGCATGTCATACTTTCACTAATTTCTATAATATGATGATTAGGATCATAAATTCTTAACCCTACTTGTCCCCAATTATGTACTTTTTTCTTGTGTATATATTCAATTTCTTTATGTTTATTTAATTTCTTGATCACTGTATCTAAATCATCTGTTTCAAAATAAAGTTCTCCATTACACGCACCCAGTTTGATATCTTTACTATCCATACCAATAAATCCAGCCCATGACTCTAGTGTTTGAAATGCAAAACCTCCCGTCATTGTAAAGTTTGTTCCAAAATCTTGTATTACTCGTAAACCAAGTATTTCATTATAAAATTTTACTGTCTCTTCTTTATTTAATGCTACATATAAACTACCACAATATTTCATTTTAAATTCCTCCAATTATAGAGGCACTATAAATTAAAACTTATAGATTTCATTGTAAAAATCAGACATATTTTTTAAATAATGTGATGGTGATTTACCACATATTTCTTTAAACACATGATTGAAATGCGCTTGATCAAAATAATCATGGTGTGTCGCTAGTTGCGTAAAATTATTTTGATTAAATTCTTCTATGACATGGTTAATACGAACAATCTTTGAAAACTTTTTAACACTCATACCCACATAGCGATTAAAATACCGTGTTATTTGTCTTTCACTGAAACCTAAATCCTCAGCTATCTGTTTCGTATTCACATTTTCCTTGTTTTTGATTATTCTATTTATCCAATGTGCAATACATTGATCTATTCTATGTTTTCTCACTTCTCTTGTAAGGATTGTATTCACTTTTTCCACAATTTCATCAAAAGTTGTCATTGTATTAACATGCTTATTTATTTCTTCAAATAATTCTTTATTGAAATCTTGTAATTCATATTTCTTATCTACTGTTTCACTTATATCTATTCCCAAGACTTGATAAAGTCCACCTGGTAAAAATTCCACAAAAAATTTAGATCCTACTGTATTCAAATCATTTTTTACTGTTACGATTTCAGTAGTGGGTCCCCATACAGATAGCACAAAATTATCAAGAAAACGAAATACAAAACACCCACTGACATCTGGAATTAGATGCAATACACTTCCTTCTGGTATAGTTTCATTATTCTGAAAAGTGATTGTATAATGCGCTACAACATGTTCCAATTCCTTGCATGGTTTAATATACAAATGATTATTTGTTTTATTGAGTATTTCTCCAGTATAACTATCTACATGAAATTCCATCTTTTATCTCCAATTTACATTCTTCTTATAATTCGAATAATACGACTGTAATTACAGTTGCTACGGCACCTACAACTAAGAAGCAAAGTGATACCAATGCTTTTTTCTTTCTTTTTTCCATACCTGCACGATCTTCATCATTCATGTTTGATATATATTTATTTCTACCTAATAAGTATAGAATCAATCCACCACTACCATTATTACCACCAAGAGAGAAGAATCCCCAAAACTTCGGGTGTTTCAATCCTCTACTCTTTGCATCTAAATAAATCATATTATACATTTGATAACTTAATGTTATTGCGCCTAGAAACATCACAAATATAAACAAACCAATAAACCAAATATCCATCATCATCTCTCCTATATTTTCTTAATAATTTGATAGAATAAAACACATGTACTTAATACACCCACGCTCATCGCAAAGATAATCAAGTATCGATTTTGTGCAATAATACCATTAAATAGAATCATTAATAATACCAGCACAATGTTGACTCCAATCGCTGCAATTAGTTTCTTATTACTATTTACAGTATTCGTAGATTGTTCTAAATGTTCAATCATCTTCTCATCTCCTTTTAGTAATTCATCAAGGCTAACACCATAGAGATTGCTAAGTTCAATGACATTGATAATATCGGGATAACATTTCTCATTCTCCCAATTTGACATAGTTTGACGAGTTACCCTAATTTTATCCGCTACATCTTCCTGCGTTAATCCAGAATGTACCCGTGCTTCTTTTAACATTTTTCCAATTTCCATATTTGCTCTCCTTGTACCTAAAGGTTGCCATTTTATTCGAATTTCGTCTATCAAATATTTTTTACATCGCTGATTTAAAGGTTTATTTGATGCATATCACAAAATAAAAACTAAGTCTCCTTAGTTTCCATTTAAGAGTTGTATAGCTCTTTTGTAAAGAGGATCTAATTCACACCCACAACTTCCACAAAGTTCATCTGCTTGCTTAATAACCGCAATTAATGCTTTTTTGTCCGCTTTTCCTTCTAGCCATTGTCGTGCAGGTTGTGAAATCAAATCCCATCCTGTTGAAGCGAAGTGAACCATGATTTTGGTTAGTTCATCCATAGGGAATCCTCCATATTGTTATGCTCATCATATCACTTATTTTATTGATTTTATACTATCACTGTCATAATTTCTAATTTTTGATAGCACCATAATTAATTGTTTTATAGTATAATTTCAAATAGAAAAATAGATGAGGTCCTAATATGATTATCGATTTTAACACAATTAATGAAGTAAAAATACCTGGAATGAATAACGGAACTGGTGAAATGAGTGCCCAAATGTATATGGATCCAAACAGAAAAATTATTCCTACTCGAATTCATAAAGGTGGTTCTATAGGTTTACATACTCACCAAACAAGTGATGATCTGAATTACATAATATCTGGTATTGGTAAAGCTATCTGTGATGATAAAGAGGAAATCCTTTATGCTGGAACATGTCATTTATGTCCCAAAGGTTCATCCCATTCAATTATCAATACCGGTGATGATGATCTAGTTTTACTGACAATAGTTATAGAACGTTAATAAACTTATCACAATTACATACTTAGTCTACTTGTATCAGTAGACTTTTTTTCATTTCTATAATCATCTTTTTATTAAAATAAATCATTAGAACTAATCAATTTGCAGCCTTTGCTTTCATAATACTGTAACATTTCACCAATTTTTCTTTTATCATAACTGGTGATGCAATCCGATAAAACATTAACTTTATAATTGGCTTTTGCCAAATTATAAGTACTTGATTTAATGCATGCAACCGCATCTCCTCCAGCTATATAAAATTCATCAATTTCATTTTTATTAATAAATTCTACAAAGGCTTCACTGGTTAATACATTTCCTTTGGATTTCGTGAAAATGTTTTTTGACATCACCTTCATATCTGAAGCCAATTCAGATCCTTTTGTGTCAGGTTTAAAAGTACGTGTTCCTTCTGATAAATTAAAATGTTTAGTATAAATAACATGAATGTCATTTCTAACTGCCCAATCTATTGAATTGTTTATATTACCAATTATTTCCTTGTAGTTCTTTGTTATATCATTTTGAATATCAATTACTACTACTGCTTTTTTCTTCATATAATTATTTCCTTCCTTTATGTATAGTATATGACACAATTGTTGACACCATTATGTCAACAATATAAAATGATTAAAACAAGATTTAAAAGGAGGCTATTTTATGAAAGTCGATCGGCTTATGAGTATTGTATTAATTCTCCTTGATAAAGAACGTATTAGTGCACAAGAACTAGCGGATATGTTTGAGGTCTCACTTCGTACAATCTACCGCGATATAGACGCCATTGATTTAGCAGGTGTCCCAATCCGCTCAACACCAGGAGTTGGCGGTGGTTTTGAAATCATGCCTAAATACAAAATTGACAAGAAAGTTTTTTCATCAGTCGATCTTTCCGCTATCCTTATGGGACTTTCCAGTCTTTCTAATATGATAAGAGGCGATGAACTAATAAACGCTCTTGCAAAAGTTAAAAGTTTCATACCTGCTGATAAAGTAAAAGAAATTGAACTTAAAGTAAATCAAATCCACATAGATTTAAGTCAGTGGATGGGTAATACCCACATACAACCTTATTTGGAAATTATTAAAGTAGCTTTACAAGAAAGTAAGTTATTATCTTTTGATTATATAGCTCACCATGGAGTCGCATCTTCAAGAACAGTTGAACCATATCAACTTGTATTGAAAGGCAGTCATTGGTATTTATATGGATATTGCCATAATAGAGAAGACTTTCGCTTATTTAGATTATCTCGTATATCTAAACTACACATACAAGAAAAAATATTTACACAACGAGATTATCAAAAACCACAGTTAGAATTTAAGGATATTTTAACTACCATGCAGACCGAAATCAAACTTCGCATTCATATGTCTATTATGGATAGAGTTCTCGAGTATTCTTCTTATGAAAATTTTTCTTTAGATGGTGATGAATATTATATTGTCAATTTTCCATTTGTAGAAAACGAATATCACTATGATATTCTTTTGAGTTTTGGAGATAAATGTGAATGTTTAGAACCACAGCATATCCGTGAGAAAATGAAACTTAGAATAGAAACTATTGCTTCTCTATATAAAGAAAAGAATTAACATCAAGATAATTCTAATTATCCTTTACCTCAATAATTCCCTATCAACAATTTTCTATTCTCCAATCCCTTTATACACCAAATTAAGAAACGATTATTTGTATAAGAAATTTCATTCTAAGTAAAGTTTATTTTGCTTTCTTAGTTGAAGAGTATACAAGAATGTTAAGAAATACAACGACAACAGTTAACAAAACACATATAGTTGTTATTGCATTTGAAGTGTCCATTAGTGCTGACCAATCATTAGAATTAACCTCATAATTTGTAGACAATTGCACAAAAACTATCGAAAATAAAGTCGCTAATAAACTCACATTTATGAGTATTTGAATTGATTCTTTTTTCATCCTACTTCGATTAATCAGTATAAACAGTGGACAAAATATTGCGATTAATCCTAATACAATACTCCCTACGTTTAATAATCCATCATATCCCATATGTCCTCTCCTCAATTTATCAATCATTGTTTTTTTAATTATAACATGTGAAGTTTATTTGGATAGAATTATATTATTAATCGTTGATTATCAAATTGAATTTGAATATGAATCAATGATGCAATTTCATCTAAATGGAATTGTTAATATACGTTGCTTGTAGCAATAGTCCGTTCCAGTTAGAATAGTGGTAACAATTGAAAGAAATGAGGTTCTATCAAAATGTTGAACGAAAATATTAAAGTAATTAGGAAATCAAAAGGACTATCGCAACAAGATCTTGCGAACAAGTTAAATGTGGTACGACAAACTGTTTCCAAATGGGAGCAAGGATTATCTGTTCCTGATTCTTCTATGTTAATCTCCCTCGCCGAAGCATTTGATACATCTATAAGTTCTTTACTCGGAGAAACTATTGTCGAATCAAAAGTTGATGATTTGAATTTGATTTCAGAAAAACTGGAAGCTATAAATTTACAATTTTCACAGCGAAAAATCAAAAGAAAAAGAATTCTACATTGGTTTCTTATTTCATTGTGCATAGTCATAATAACAATTTTTTTAGTTTTGTTTTTATTAGAAAGTCCTTATTTGAATTGGGATTATAGTAATATTGAAACCGCCATTCTGGGAGTGGAGTTTCACTCATTTGAATGGATGTTTGTAAGAGTAGCACCAGTTATTCTTATTATAGCACTCATAGGATTTTTTTTGATTTGGAAGAAAAATAAACCACATACTTAACTATTCAATTCAAAACATATTCAACAGTTTTATATTTAAAATGGAAGATTTTCAAGTATGAGCAAAAAGAACATCGCTATAGTTTTTACAATAATAGTCACTCTGGGATTGGGATTAGTATTATATAGACGAACTATTCCCTATGAATATTTACCCGCTGACGATGAGATAGCACTACATATAAAATTAGATACAAAAGAAGATGTTGGATTGTTGGTTTTTGATTATCGCGTTGATAATCATGAGTATAGCGGCGGTATATCAAATGCGAATAAATCATTAATCAAACATGACTCTGATAACATTCACGTATGGAATAGAAAAGAATTGAACAATTCTTCTGCTTCTGTGGAGTTATCAATACGACTCGGGATCATAACAGAGTATATGACTCCTAACTATGAAAACATATATCCAGAAGATATAACTAGATATATTGATCCTATTTCGTGGAAAGCATACTTTGGTAATTCGTATTTTATTACAATTACTGGCGATAAGTTAAGTGGGTATAAAGCTGTATTGAACTAGTTCATTATTCGCTCAAACACAATATTAAGAATTAATAAAATAAATAGTCCATGCGATATTGGACCACACAACAGGATGAGTGTGTATTTTTTTTGATACTTAAATTATCCTGTTTTGAAGATAAAAAAAGATAGCAATCAACTAAGCCTAGTCAATTACTATCATTATTAAGCAAATATTATACTGCTACTATTCCCACTCAATTGTTCCGCATGGTTTTGGTGTTAAGTCATAACACACACGGTTTACATTAGGTACTTCATTAAGAATACGATCTGTAATCTTAAGTAGGATTGGCCATTCAATTTGTTCAATTGTTGCAGTCATCGCATCAATTGTATTTACTGCACGTAGAATAATTGGATATTCATAACATCTTGCATTATTCTTTACACCAACTGATTTGAATTCAGGGATAACTGTAAAGTATTGCCATACTTTCTTATCTAAACCATGACTTGCGAATTCTTCTCTAAGAATTGCATCAGCTTCACGTAACGCAGTTAAACGTTCTCTTGTAATTGCACCTAAACATCTTACTCCAAGTCCTGGACCTGGGAAAGGTTGACGATAAACCATGTCATGTGGTAATCCTAATTCTTCTCCACAAGCACGTACTTCGTCTTTGAATAATTGGTATAGAGGTTCAACTAATTGGAATTGAAGATCTTCAGGAAGTCCACCTACATTATGATGTGACTTAACTACTTTTGCAGTCTTTGTTCCACTTTCAATAATATCTGGATAGATTGTTCCTTGTGCTAAGAATTCAATACCATCTAACTTACGAGCTTCTTCTTCAAATACACGAATGAATTCTGCACCAATAATTTTACGTTTTTGTTCAGGGTCATTTACGTTTTCAAGTTTACCTAAGAAACGATCAACCGCATCCACATAAACAAGATTCGCATCCAATTGATTTCGGAATACTTCAATTACATCCTCAGATTCACCTTTTCTCATTAAACCATGGTTTACATGAACACATACTAATTGTTTACCAATCGCTTTAATAAGTAATGCAGCTACTACCGATGAATCAACTCCACCTGATAAAGCTAATAATACTTTCTTGTCTCCAACTTGATTACGAATAATTTCAACTTGGTCATTAATGAAATTTGTCATGTTCCAATTTGCTTCTGCTTGGCAATCATTGAAAATAAATGTTTTTAATTCTTCTTTAATTTCTTCATCTGTATTTGCCCATGCAGTTTTATTATTCACTTTCGCAAGTTTATGTCCTACTGCATAAACAGGAATTCCTAAATCATAAATTTCTGGATTCACATCAATTTCATTTCCATCAATCATGTTATTTTCTCCACCATTGAGGATAATTCCTTTTACATTTAATGTCGCAATTTCTTGAGCTGTGATATCATGCGGTTTTATTTCACTATAAACCCCACAATCTCTAATTAGACGAGTAATCTTGGTATTATCATGACTTCCTAAGTCAAGTACTAAAATATTATCTTGTTTCATAGCTTCTCCCTTCTCACAAAACTTAGTTTGTGTAGTTATCGAAATATCCTTGAACTAATACAACTGGTGTTCCTTTATCTCCTGAACCACTTGTTAAATCACATAATGAACCAATAAGGTCAGTTAATTGACGAGGTGTAGTTCCTTGTGAAGCCATGTTACCTACTAAGTTATTGTCTTTTTCACGAATACTCTTAGAAATAGCTTCTTTTAATGCTTCTCCACTTAATTCTTTAAAGTCATTATCCGCAAGATATTTAAGTTTTAATTCATTTGGTGTTCCAATAAGTCCATCAGTATAAGCTGGTGATACACATGGATCCGCTAATTCCCAAATTTTACCTTGAGGATCTTTGAATGCTCCATCTCCATAAACCATGACTTCAATATGTTTACCTGTTTTATCCATGATTGTTTTTTGGATGTCTAGAACTAATTGTTTGCATTCTTCTCTTGGGAATAATTTTACTGTATCTTCCGTTGATTTATTAGAACCTAATAAACCATATTTTTCATTATATCCTTCACCATTGATACTTGATGTTACGATATCATCTAAACCGCAAACTACTTTAGCACCTGCAGCTTTTAAAATGCGTTTTGTACGAGCACGTGTATGAATATCACAAGTTAATACGCAATCTGTGTAGTTAAGAATTGTTTTTGCTTGGTTTGCAAAAATAACTTCAACTTCTGCTCCTGCAGATGTAATGATGTTACTGTAGTAATCAACATAATCAACACCTGTGAATTCATGTTTATTTTCACCAAATAATTCTCTATATTTTTCTAAAGAAAGTACGTCTGAATAAGGATTAATTCCTGCTTCATCAAGTTTGTCTAAAGATACTAATTCATTTCCTACTTCATCGCTTGGGTAACTAAGCATTAATACAACCTTTTTAGCTCCTGCAGCGATACCTTTTAAACAAATTGCAAAACGGTTACGAGATAAGATTGGAAAAATTACCCCGATTGTTTCTCCCCCTAATTTAGCTTTAACATCTGCTGCAATTGCATCAACACTAACATAGTTACCTTGTGAACGAGCTACGATGGATTCAGTGATTGAAATAACATCACGATCTCTTAATTCGAATCCTTCACTTTGTGCTGCATCCATAACGCTCTCTACAACTATTTTTGCTAAATCATCATTTTCACGAATAATCGGGCATCTAACACCCCTAGAAACTGTACCTACTTTTCTTTCCATTTGATTAAACCTTTCTAATGAGTTGAACTCATTGCAACTTTATTATAAACTATTCATATACATTAGTATAATTAAACTATACTATATTTAATATAAGGAGAGCTAATATATGAATATTAAGTTAGAACAGTATAAAATCTTTAATGAAGCTGCTACAACTTTGTCCTTTTCTAAAGCTGCTAGAAACCTATTTATTACGCAATCGGCAGTATCTCAGGCAATTAGTATACTTGAAAAAGAACTCCAAATACAGCTCTTTGTACGCATGAGAAAAGGGGTTACCCTTACTAAAGAAGGTGAACTTCTTTATCAAAGTATCAATCAAGCTTTAAATCTAATCACGAATGCAGAGAATCAATTATCAAATCTCAGTGATCTTAAAGAAGGAGAACTTGTACTTGCTGCAGGTGATAGTGTTAGTGAATTCTTTCTAACACCTTATTTATCGAAGTTTCATGATCTATTTCCAAACGTTGCCATCAAGGTCATTAACCGAACAAGTATCGAAATTTATGAATTATTAAAGAATGGACAAGTTGACTTAGGTTTTGTGAATTTACCTATCCATGATGAATCTTTATCTTATAACGAATGTTTTGTTATCCACGATATTTTTGTAGGAAAAAATCCTACTGATAAAGTTTATACCTACAAGGAGCTTTCTAAACTTCCACTTATTCTTTTAGAGGAATCATCCAATAGTCGTAATTACCTCAATACGCAATTCGCAAAAAACGGTATTAAACTAAATCCTCAAATGGAACTTGGAGCTCATAGTTTACTTTTAGAATGTGTTAAAGAAAGACTCGGAGTAGCCTGTGTCATTAGAGAGTTTTCATCTCGATATTTAGATAAAGAAGTATTTGAACTCAATGTTCAACCACCACTACCAAATCGAAGCATTGGCTATGCCTATCTAACAAGAAAATCACTCTCTGCACCTTCTATAAAATTTATTGAATTAATTAAACAAAAATAATCATTGTTCACCTACTTTTAACATTTGGGTGCTATGATATATTTGAGGAAGATGAAAATGAAAAATTTAATTATTTATTATTCTCTTGATGGGAATACCGAATTAATAGCGTCACTAATTGCAAGTAAAATTGAAGCGGCAACTATCCGTATTCAACCTGTAAAAGAAATTCCAACAAAAGGTTTTATGAAATATTTTTGGGGCGGGAAAAGTGTTGTGTTCAATGAGAAACCAAAAATTGTTTATCCAATTATTAACGTGAATGATTTTGATCAAATCTTCATTGGTACACCCGTTTGGAATAACTCTTATGCACCACCACTTGCAACATTCTTGCATGAAAACAAAATCGAAAATAAAAATATTATCTTGTTTGCATGTCATGGAGGAGGCGGCGCCAAGAAGACATTTGAACGATTATCCAACTTATTACAAAACAATCACATTGTTCATACAATGGAATTTAAAGATCCAATCCTTCAAAATCGTGATGAAGTAATTAATCAATTTAATATATCCATAGAAAAGAGTGAAACCAAATGATTTCACTCTTTATTTAGGATTAAACGCATTGCACTTTTCATTGCCTTTGCAACATTGGGATCATGTAATGGATCATCCGATACTTTGATACACATTACAAATCCCGCAAGAGCACTCATCAATGAGAAACTCAAATATTCACGATCTTCATTCTCATTATATATTTTTTGATTAATACCAACTTGAATTATTTGATCAAGAATTTCCGCAATAACTGGAACAAGTGTTGCCATTCTTTCTTTGTTCTTTTCTAAAAGACAGGTTGCACTTATTTTCTCTGTATGTGTTACTAACACTTCCATTGAAGAATATTTTTGTGTTCGATGAACAAAGGACAACATGAATTTTCTTAGTTTTTCTTCAAATGGTTCATCAACCGCTATCATTTTTTTAATCAAATCAACTTCAATTGAGAAGAAATACTCAATTGTTTTTTCTATGATTTCATCTTTACTACCAAAGTATTCATAAAGAGTTCCTTTGCCCATATCTGCTGCATCTGCAATATCTTGTACTCGTAACGAATTCAAATCCTTGCCTTCTTTAGCAAGTTGAAAGACTGCAGTATAAATCTTAATTTCTTTCTCTGTTGTACTCATACTTAATCCTCTTCATTTTCATCAATGACTTTGTATTTGCGATTCTTATTAAATAGTTCATACATAATAGGAACTACAAATAACGTCAACAATGTTGCGTATGATAATCCACCAATTGTTACAATTGCCATACCTTGCATCATTTCAGAACCAGTTCCAATTCCAAGTGCCATCGTTGTCATTGCTAGAATTGTAGTAAGTGCAGTCATCAAAATTGGACGTAGTCGTGCTCTACCTGTTTCAATTAAGGCTTCTCTTGTTTTGTATCCTTGAGCTCTTAGTTGATTAGCGTAATCTATGAATACTATACCATTATTTACGACAACTCCACACAATACTAGAAAACCTAGCATCGCTACAATCGATAATTCAAATCCTGTGAATAAAAGTGCCAACAATCCACCTGTGAAAGCTAATGGAATCGTGAACATTACAATAAATGGAGATAATAAACTTTGGAATTGTGCAACCATGATCATATAAATAAACGCTATCGCAAGTAAAATCATTTGAACTAGAACTACCATTGTTTCTACAATTGTTTCGTTTTCTCCATCAAATTCTAAATCAATTCCTTTAGGAAGAGATGATGTATCAATTACTTTTTCCACATCTCTTGAAACTAATGCAACATTATATCCATCTTTAATTGTTGCGGTAACTGTGATATATCTTCTACTATTATCACGATAAATACTACTCATACCACTACCATCTTCAATCGTTGCGATTTCATGCAACTTAACTTCTTTCGTTTCTGTTCCTTCTTTACCCTCAAGTATCGTTGATGAAAGTGAATCTACTGTGACTAACTCATTTCTATCTTGAACAATGACAACTGGAAATTCTTTACTATCAATTGTAAGTGTTGTACTTGTTGTTTCCTCTTTTATACCACTTGCAATGGTTTGATAGACTTGTGCTACAGTTAATCCAACTTCCATCGCTTTATTTTTATCGACAATTACACGTAATTCTTCTGTTGGTGAATCATTACCATCACTAACTTCATCAATCCCTTCAACTTCTTTTAATTGGGATGCGATGTCTTTTCCTGCATCTTTCAATTCATTTAAGTCATCACCATATAATATGATATTTATCCCACTTGAACCAAGTGCTCCCAATTCCATATTACTTGTTGAAATAGAACTTGTGATTGGTAAATCTTGAATTGAATCCAATATTTCATTTGTTAGTTTACTTATTTTCGCATCTTCTGTAGTAATGATGTAGAACGTTGTTGATTGACCAGCACTAGATGATCCACCCATCATAGAAGCAGCCATATTGTTACCTCCTGATGTTACACCCAATGTATCAATTCCTTCTAAATCTTTTACTCGAAGCATCACCTCATCATAAATCGCATAGGCATCTTTCTCTGTTGCTTCTTCATCTAACAAAGTAACATTCAATGACACTTGACCTGATTCCATTTCAGGTATTAATGTCATACCCATTTTCGTTACTGAATAACCACTCAATAGCAATAGACCAATTACACCCAACATCACAACAAGTTTATGATTTAGTGACCATTTTAATGATGAATCATAAACATGAACTAAACCTTCATACCATTTTTGTTTCTTTGTATTTTCTTTTTTCAACAACTTACTTGATAACATTGGTACAAGTGTCAACGCGATAATTAAGGAAGACATTAAACTGAACGTAATCGTTAACCCCATATCAACAAACAATTGTTTCGCAAGTCCTGTTGCAAAGACAATTGGTAAGAATACGCATACAGTTGTTAAGGTTGATGCGATGATTGCACCTGCAACTTGTTTAGCACCTTCTATTGATGCTTTGATTAATCCTACACCCTCACTTCGCAATCGATAAATGTTTTCCACAACTACAACTGAGTTATCTACTAACATACCAACCCCTAGCGCTAAACCCGATAATGAAATAATGTTTAAAGTGACACCACTAAAATACATCAGTACAAGTGAGAACATCAAACTTATTGGAATACTTAACGCAATGACAATTGTTGGTTTAATATCTTTCAAGAAGATGATAAGAATAATAATCGCAAGTATCGCTCCATATAAGAAGTTTTCTAATACCGATCCAACAATCGTATTAATATAAACCCCTTGGTCAAACAGTGTTGAAAAATGGAGTCCATCATTGTCTTCTTGCATTGCACTAAAACGTTTTGCTACATTATTACAAACTTCAGTTGTTGAGGCAGTTGATGTTTTTTGAAACGATATCATAACACCATCATTTCCATTAACTTTTGTATAAATTTCTCCTGAATTATCCACAACTTTAACTTCTGCTAAATCACTTAATCGTATCTCTTCAAGTCCATCAATATCCATTGACATCAATACTAAATTTTCTAATTCTTCCAATGATGCAAATTCATCTCCTACTTTTATAAGAATTGATGCATCATCTGAAATAATATATCCTGCAGGCATTGAAAAGTTTTCTGCTCTTAATATATTCGCTATCATATCGGGTGTGATAATACCTGTAATGTTTGCTTGTTTTAATGCTTCATCTCTAGATTCTGCAATTTTCTTAAGTCCATCTTCAATTTGCGTCTTTGCAGATTCTAATTGTGTTTTTGTATTCGCAATTGTTATCTCACCTTTTGCGAATTCTCCACCTGCAGTAATCTTACCTGCTTCTAGTTGTGTTTGAAGTTTTGTTAAATCACTTACATCTATACCTGCTTTAGTAAGCATTGCTGATGCCGCTTGCTTAACACCTTCAGCAGTTGCAATTTCGATATCAACATTACTTAGTTTAACTTTTGCATCATCATATTTTGGTGCAATACCCGCAATTTCAGTTAGCATTGTTATTGTTTGATTTGTTGCATCTAGCTGTGTTGTAACATAGGTCTTTACTTCTCCCATGTTTGAAAATACTTGTGTAATTCCAGCTTGTGTTAATAAGGCTTGAATCGTTGAATCTACTGCATCACTATCACCATAACCCATGATTGCACTACTCAAATTTTCTAGTCCTGTTTTTGCAGCATTTAACGGTATAAGTGCTGCATTAGCCGCTTGTTGTACTTGTTCTCCCGTTGCATCTGCTCCTAGTTTCAACATAGGTTTAGCTTGATCAATAGAACTCACAAGCATTTCAAATGTTGCTTTCTCAGCTTTAAGTTGTGTAATTTGTGAGTCCATGGCGATAAGATTTGTTGCTGCTTGTTGAAGTTGTACCGTTGCTTTGGCTAATTCCTCTGTAGTTTGTGTTTTAGCACTTCCTAAATCTGTTTCCCCTTGTTTTATTTTATCTAGTCCTTCATTAACTTCTTTAAGACTATCTCTTAGTTCTCGTTCAGCCTTCGCAAGTTCACCATTGACACTTGCTAATACTTTATTATTAATATCATTGATTTTATCTTGATCCAAAACAACTTGTACTGTTTCTTCAAGTAATCCTGTTGGATCTACTGATGCTACACCTTTTGTTTTCTCCAATTCAGGAATAACTTTATCATCAACAAATTGGCTTAATGTTTTTAAATCCATTCCTTCATAATCTACTGTTGCCATCATGATGGGCATCATATTTGGATTTATCGCGAGTAAAGTAGGTGTTGATACCGTTTCATCAAAATATCCCTTTACTAAATCAACCTTTGCATTCAAGTCGATCATTGCTGTATCCATATTTGTATCATCTGCGAATTGTAAAATAACCAAGGATAGATTATCACTTGATACTGAACTCATATTCACTAAATTTTCAGTTGTCCCAATTGATGATTCTAATACTTTGGTCAAACTATTTTCTACTTTTTCTGTACTAGCACCTGGATAACTTGTGTAGACAACAACATAGGGTAATTCCATCTTTGGTAATAAATCCGTTGTCGAATTCATAAATGAAATAACACCTAACAATAAAACCATAACTACCCCTACAATAACTGTATAAGGTCTCTTTACACTATATTTAGAGAACATAATAAACTCCTATCGCTTACCGACCGACCAGTCGGTCACATGATAATTATACATTCCGTTTTTGATAAGTCAACCAAATTAAAAGCTGATTTTCATCAGCTAAATTAAGTTAAATTCTTTAAAAGCATGTTCGATGCCATCTTGATCGACATCCTTTGTAATGTAGTCAGCAATATCTTTAACTTCTTGGCATGCATTTCCCATTGCAATGCCTGGATTGCATTCTTGAATCATTTCATAATCATTCATGCTATCTCCTATTCCAATAGCATCATCTAATGATTGATTATGGTGTTCTACAACTCTCTTTATTGCATCTGCTTTGTTACACCCTGCACTAAAGATTTCTACTTCTATCATTTCATTAGGTCCCTTTACTGTATAAGCAAGGTTGAATTTAGAACCCAACTCTTTTCTCATACGCTCAATTACATCTACCTCTGTAGAATAGAAAGAAACCTTAAATATCTCATCATCTTCAAATTCATCAAGCCATTTCATACCTAACTCATTTGCAACCTCATCCCAAGTAGTACCAAACGAGTTTGATTTCATTGCTTCCATAAATTGTATAGCTCCAAGTTTAGAATTGTAGTTGTATTCTTTTCCTTCTAATACATAACCACAATGATTTTGATCACATACATTTTGTACATGTTTTATCTCATCTTTAGATAGTGTTTTTTCAAACAAAACTGAATCACCTATTTTAATATACGACCCACCAGCACACACAAATCCCGAAAGTGAATACTGAAAGAATCGTTTCATTGAACTTGTAGGTCTCCCCGTACACAAATAAACGCAATGTCCATTTTCAATTGCTTGATTAATTGCATCTAAAGTAGATTGTGGTACTTCATTGTTCTTTGGATTTAAAAATGTTCCATCAATATCTAAGAATATATGTTTCATATTTACCTACCTTTATGCAACAAATTATACTTGAAATCTTGATGAATTCATAGATAGGAAATCTTTACTAAATTGTATCAGAAAAAAACCTTGGAATTTTCCAAGGTTTCTATTTAGCAATAAAATAAATAATGAAGATAATATCAAGTACCCATACAATCCATTTAATATCTTTGATTTTTCCTGATCCTATGTTTGCGAGTGTATAAACTATAAATCCAACCGCGATACCATCTGATATTGAATAACAAAGTAACATCATAATAATAGTAATGAACGAAGAAGCTGCAACACTAACATCAGCCCACTCAATATCACGCACTTGTTGAACCATGAGGATACCAACAGTAATCAATGCTGGCGCTGTTACAGCACTTGTAACAACCGATAATAATGGTGAGAAGAAGATAGATAAGAAGAAGAGTACTCCTGTTACACAAGCAGTAAGACCTGTTCTTCCTCCAGCTGCAACCCCTGATCCTGACTCAACAAATGAAGTTACAGTAGATGTCCCCATTACTGAACCAAAGATTGTTCCAACTGAATCTGCTAATAAAGCTTTTTCAATATTTTCCATTTCCCCTTCTTCATTAACTAGACCAATATCATTCCCTACTGCAACTAATGTTCCAGCTGTATCAAAGAAGTCTACGAATAAGAATGAGAAGATAATTACAATTGCTGCAGGACTCGCAAATAATTCTTGGAATCCAGATGTAAATGCCATGAAGGTAGGCATTTGCAAATCAAATGAAATTAATGCAGTAGGTAATGCAGGTAAACTTGCACCAAATCCCGCAAGCCCCATAATAACACCAACCACAGCAGTTCCTAATAATCCCCAGAATACTGCAGCATTAACTTTTCTTGTAAGTAATACGATTGTTAATAATAGACCGAATACAGCTAATAAAACTGAAGGATCTTTTAAGTTTCCTAATGCTACAAATGTTGCTTCACTTGCAACAATGATTCCAGCATTTTTAAATCCGATAAATGCTATGAAAAATCCAATACCTGCACCAATCGCTAATTTCATATTCTTAGGAATTGAATTAATAATTGTTTTACGAATTCCTGTAACTGAAATAAGTAAGAAAACAATACCTGATACAAATACAGCCGCAAGACCTGCTTGCCAAGATAATCCCATAACCCCAATAGGACCACAAACAGTAAATGCAAATAAAGCATTAACACCCATCCCTGGAGCAAGAGCTACTGGATAATTTGCTAAAACCCCCATAATGATTGATGCAATACCTGATGAAATTGCTGTTGCTAAGAATACAGATTGAAATGACATCCCTGTCGCAGATAGAATATCTGGATTAACAAATAGAATGTATGCCATCGCTAAGAATGTAGTAACCCCTGCAATGATTTCTGTTTTTACATTTGTTTTCTTCTCTTTAAGTTTAAATAATTTTTCTAACATTTTTTCCCCTTTTCTATATGCCAACCAAATAAAAAAGCTACCCGACAAGAATACTTAAAAAAGTATTCCTCGTAGTTAGAAGATTTATGGCCTTCTTGTAGATACGCTTCTCCCCTATCGAAAAGCTTATACGTGGTAGACATTACTTTAATATAATATATTAAAACGATTAAAAGAGAAAGTTTTTTTTAAAGTTTTATTGAACAATTTGAATCATCATCTTTAAAATACATTTCTAATTTATCTTTAACCATAAAGAAAATAAACTTGAAGACAAAGAATACCAATAAGGCTCCTGCTACATTAAGAATGATATCATCGACATCTGCTGTCCCCATATTACTATAGTGTTGAAAAATCTCAACTCCTGAAACCATAACAAAGATAGTAAAAGTAAAGATGAAGATATTATGAAACTTCTTACTCCACAATGGCAACAGTAAACCCATTGGTGCAAACAAGATCGCATTCCCAACTAAATTACCAAAAGCTTTTAGATTATTCTCATCGCGCATCGTAACAAAGAATTTTTTAATTGTATTAAATGGTATTTTATTCACGTAATGAACCGATGATCTAGTAAAAAAGAAACCATCCAAAAACAATACAGCACATAGAAATCCAAGATAATATAACAATAAAAATAATACAAATACCTTAAATAAACGAATACGAATTCGGTTATTCTTTGCATAAAACACTTCTATAGAAGCAGCTACCATATAGATACCAACGCTCGCAATTACAATACCCATTTGTTTATATATACTTATATCATCATGACTTTTAAACCAATATAAATTTGTGATAATAAAAATTAGAAATAATGGGAGAGTGATCAATCTTTTAAACTTATTCATACAGTTCACCTCGTTTTTGTATTTTATCACTTTATTTTACCGAATACAAACCACTGACAAAAACAAAGAAGTGATATAAAATGAAGATGGTGATGAAAATGACGAAAGAAACAATACAAATTTATATAAATAATGAACCCATCGAATGTATTCCAACTAATTTAGGATTAACGAATGATATATATAAAGCAACATTTATGGATAAACCAGTTGCGATTCGTATTCCAAAAGAAGAAACTAAAGATTTGAGTACTTTTGATAATGAGCATTATGTTCTACCCTTAATTAAGGATCTTGATTTAGATGCTCATGAATTATACTATAATCCTGAAACAAGAATACGCATTACGCAATGGATAGACAATGCTATAGAATTCAAAGATTGTGTTATGGAAGATAAAATCAAAAAGAGTGCACAGCTTATCAAGCGTTTGCACGATGCAAAAATCGTAACGAACAATGAATTTGATTGTATTTCATTACTCTACGAATATCGTAATAAAGTAACACATTTATTACATCCAATTGATGATTACTTTACTATTGCCAATGAAGTACGCAACATTCATAATCCTCATATTCTTTGTCACAATGATTTAGTAAGTGGTAATCTTCTATTTGCAGAAGATCGTGATTATCTCATTGATTATGAGTATGCTAAAGATAATGATCCATTATTTGATATTATGAGTTTTATTACCGAGAATAATATTGTGGATAAAAGTCAACGCCAACAATTCTATGATGCCTACTTTGGTAAAGAACCTGATGATCAAGTAAAAAAAGAATTATTTACGTTTGAAAAATTTCATAATTTATTATGGTGTACCTGGGCAAACATGATGTTTAATTTATTTAACGAAGAAGTTTATAAAGACATTGCGAATGAAAAGTATGTTGCACTACTTCATAACATAAAAACAGGAGATTCTATTTAGAATCTCCTGTTTCTTTTGATTGTGCTAGAATATCAAGCAAGATATCTTCTCCTGCAGCTCCAGGTAAATATCCAAGCAATGTACCATCTGTACGATATACAAATGATGTTGGATATGAATTAACACCATACAATTGAGAAACTTCACCAGTTTCATCAAATAAGAAAGTCATTTCATCATAACCATTCTCTTGTATAAATTTCTTAATACCTTCAGCATTAGTTTCTTGTCCATATCCAGGACGAGTCACAACTAATACTTTCATACCTTCATTTTCGCTTTGAAGTTTTTGTAATATTGGTAATTCTTGTTTACAATATCCACACCATGTCGCAAAGAATGTAACGAAGATAGAATCACCCTCATAATCTTTTAATGAGTGCTCTACACCATTTTGATCTTTCAATGTAAATCCATAAAGATCCATTTCCTTTTCGCTTGATGGTTGACTTTCATCAGTCACATTAGGGGTACTTGGTTTTGCACCACTCTTTTGTAAATCTACAATTTCTTGAGATGATGTTATCACCATCCACAATCCCATAATAAGAATGATTGCACCACCAATTTTAACTGTATACTTGATGATATTTTGATTCTTTTTTAATAAATTTAATACTTCTTCAGTAAATAAGCCTAGTACTAAGAATGTAACAATAAATCCAGCTGCATAAGCAAGAATATATAAATTACCCATCATTGTACTCGATGCACTTGCAGCCATAATTAACGCTGATGATAACATCGGTCCAATACATGGTGTCCATGCAAAACTAAAGAAGAAACCTAAGAGAAATGCTTTTACATAATTCATTGATTTTAAATCTAAGTTAATTGGTAAACGATACTCACCACTTAATAATGGAAATGATAATATATTTAAATGAATGCATCCAAATACAATTAAGATCATGCCACCTATCATTGATAAAACCAATTGATACTCAAGGAAGAAATCCTTGAATGCAGTTATCGAAATACCTGCAATAAAAAATACTGTTGAAACTCCAAGTACAAAGAATAAGGTCGTAAAGAAAACTTTTGATCGTTTATATACTACATTACCTTCTTCATCAATACTTTTTGCTTCAGACGTTAAATACCCAATATAAAGTGGGATTAACGGTAATACACAAGGAGAAAAGAAAGATAAAATTCCTTCTAAAAACATTGCGAATATCGTTACTTGTGATCCCATGTGTCACGCTCCTAACTACTATCTTAAAAATGCGAAATACAATAATACAATAACTCCTAGAATAATTCGATAATAACCAAATACTTTGAAGTCATGTTTACGAATATAAGACATAAATGTTTTAATTGCGATGATAGATACAATAAACGCTGTAACCATCCCTACTAAAAGAATTAATATACCCGTAAAATCTAAAGCCATTTTAAGTTTGATTAATTTCAATAAACTTGCACCAAACATCATTGGTATAGCAAGAAAGAATGAAAACTCTGCCGCAACAGGACGAGCACAACCCAAAAGCACTGCACCTAGAATTGTTGCGCCACTACGTGATGTACCAGGTATTAATGCTAACACTTGGAAAACACCAATCAGTGCTGCTGTTTTATAATCAATTTGTCCTAAAGTTGAAATCTTATCTTGTTTCTTTCTTGATTCAATCCACAAGAATGCAAACCCATAAATAATTAAAGTAATCGCCACTGTAACTGAGTTGTATAGATATGAATCAATCATATCATCAAATAACAATCCAATGATTGCCGCAGGAACAGCTGCAATTGCAACCTTAATCCATAAGTTAATTGTATCTTGGAAATGGTTTGGATTTTTTCTATTCTTACTAAATGGATTTAACTTTGAAAAATATAATAATAAAACTGCTAAGATACTACCAAACTGAATAACCACCATAAACATATCAACAAATTCTTTGTTGATTACTTGATCTGCATAGACTGTTAGTGGTAAAAAATCATTTACGAGAATCATATGTCCCGTACTACTTATCGGTAACCATTCTGTAATTCCTTGAACGATACCGAGTATAATTGCCTTAATAAATTCAAATATGAACATACTCTCACCTCTTCATACTTGGATATTATACCATATCCATCATCATTACTTCTTACAATTCTGTAATCTTTATTTTCTATAGTTTTCTGTAAGTTGAGTTACCTTTTTAAGTAAAACCAATGCAATCACTGCCCCCGATATTCCTTGAATAATATTTGCAGGTACAGCAGATAAGGAAACAAGTGCATCACCATACATTCCCCATTCAACTAGGAAATACCCAGTAACCATGATTGCTGCAGCACCAATATAAGCTATCCATTTTGCTTTACTACCAAATTTAATAAACATATAAGAAACAAATACTGCCTCGGTTCCTTTAATAATCAATGTAGGAATTGCATATTGTGCATAACCTCCGATTACATCAGCTAATGCACTACCAATACCACCTACCACAAATGCATAGAATGGATTAAGTACAGCACTAAACAACATCAACATTGAATCGCCTAAATTAAAGTAACCTCCCAGACTATTTGGAACTTTAATATACATTGTTGTAACAAATACCAATGCTGCAGCTAAACCTGTTAATGTAATTTCCTTAATATTTTTATTCATTTTCATTCTCCCCCAATTGAAATGCTTCTATACTTTGTGCAATATCTTTTGAACATGTTACTCGAACTATCTTACCATGTTCATCATCACTTAAAAACTCAATTGTTGCATTTTGTTTTAAGTTTTGAATCATTGATAATTGATCATATGGAATTAAGCAAGTTACAGTGACTTCATTAGGATATAATTTTTCTTCAATTGTTTGAAGTAATTCCAATATCCCTTCTCCAGTTTTACAGGAAATATATACTCCATCTGTTTTGTCTCTATCAATTGCATTATCAACTTTGTTATACACTTTGATAACAGGAATATTATTAGCTTCAATTCTTTTCAAAGTATCTTCAGTTGCTTTTTCAAACACTTCGTAACGTTCATTTGAACAATCAATTACATGCAATAAAAGTGTTGCTTCTTTAGCAGCTGCTAGTGTACTCTTGAATGCTTCAATTAGTTCTGTTGGTAAATTCGATACAAATCCAACCGTATCAAAAAGTAAGAATTCTTTCTTACTAGCAAAGTTAACTTTTCTTACACTTGTATCTAATGTCGCAAACAACATGTCTTTTTCCATTACTTGTTTGTCTTCATTTGCATCATTAATTTTTAATATACGATTCATTAATGATGATTTACCGGCATTCGTATAACCAACAAGCGCAATCATAGGTAACTTTGATTTAAGTCGTTGTTGTTTTTGAATTTGCGATTGTGTATCAAGTGAACTCAATTCTTTTTTCAATTGACTTATTCTTCTTACAATATCACGTCGATTCAATTCGAGTTTCGTTTCGCCTTTACCTTTATTCTTTACATCACTACCACCACGTTGTTGATCAGATGATGTATCACTCAAAGCCAAGCGAGGTAATTCATATTGTAAAGTAGCCATTTCCACTTGGATTTGCGCTTCTTTAGTTCGTGCTCTTTTCGCAAATATTTCCAAAATTATCCCTGTACGGTCCAATACTTCAGTTTCTAATGCTTCCGTTATATGACTAACTTGTGATGCTGATAAACGATTTAAAAACACGACCTTGTCTATATCTTGTTGATGCGTAATTTCACTTATTTCTACTAATTTTCCACTACCTACACAGGTCTGGCGATCAGTGTAATCCATATTTTGCGTAATAACTTGAACTACATCGTAATTACAAGCTTGACATAATCCAATACATTCATCCAGCTGATCTTGAAAAGATTCTTGAACTTTTAATGTATTTACTCCTACTAAAATTACTGTTTCCATTGTTGCTCTCCTATTCAATTTTTTAGTATACTACGAAGTATACGCAAAAACTACTTTAACTATATCGCAAGGAATGACATAAAAACTAAAAAAACCAGTAAAATAAGCACTTTATGTCATTTTTATGCTTTACTTTCCTAGAATTGTGCTAAAATTAATTCATGGAGGATATATTATATTATGGCAGATGTAAAAACAAAAAAAATATTCGCAGAAGAACTTGCAGGGGAACTTGGACTTACTAAGAAAGACGCTACTGAGGCTGTTAACTTCCTTTTTGCTCAAATGACTAAAACATTGAAAAAAGGTGGAACAGTTGACATTAATGGGTTTGGTAAATTCACAGTTAAGAAAAGAGCTGCTCGTACAGGAATCAATCCATTAACAAAAGAAAAAATCAAAATTAAAGCTACAAAAGTTCCTGCATTCAAAGCATCTAAAACATTAAAAGATATCGTTAAATAATTTAACAAAGAAGTTGTAATGATTCATCGTTACAACTTCTTTTATTTCTTTCAAATGAGCATAGAAAAAGTGGTCTAAGTTATTCAGTCTAGACCACTTTGTTTTTACAATATTCCAACTACCAATTTTTTGATGTCTCTCAATTTGGTTTCTACTTTTTAGTTTATTACTAATGAAGTAAATTACCAGCCACCACCTGATGTACCGCCAAATCCACCGCCAGAGAATCCTCCGCCTCCGAAGCCGCCGCCAGTTCCACCAAATCCTCCACCGCCGAAGCCACCACCTCGACCCTCACCAGCACTAACTGGTGGAATAGGATGTTGCACTGAACTCATATGTGATGTCATTGTATGAATCATATGATAGTGCATAAATGGATAATATGTTGAACCTACATACCAAGTTGGTGCAGGTATTTCTAAATCTTTAAAGTGTTCACTCCAAACATCACTTAGCCCTAGTGCATAAGCATAAGGTAATATGTTGTAGAAGTATTGTGGATCATTTCTAACTAACATATCTAAACGATCTTTTTCAGCGACTAATATAAATTCTTTTAACCCTAATATTTGTCCATAAAGTTTTAATCCTTGTGGTGTACGTTTCAACATAAAATTAGAAATAATACAAATCGCAACTGTAATTAATATACTAATTAAGAAGAGCATTGTATGATCCAATCCAAGGACCGCATATAATCCAAAAGAGATTAAGCTTGTCATCACTACAAGAATGAATCCCGCTACTACAAGCCCGTATTTACTTACACCTGCTGCATTCCATTTTTGTACACCTATATTTTGTAATACACATCCCAGTGTTGTAAGTATAAGAATAATTATAAGTGCAAAGAATGCACCTAAAGCACTATAGAAGTAAGAATAAATAGCTAACGCTGTATATAGTGCGATTGGTAATCCCGCAATACAACCAACTATTGTTCTTAGTACAAATGAATTTGAGGTATAGATACGATTCTTTTTCATCTCAAAATAATTCTTAACTGAACTCTTCGTATTCATAAACGTTTCATATATGTCACCAGATAATTCTGTTGTTGTCACAACATCTCTATTCTTAAACATACCTAGAAAGAATGTTTTCTCATAGAAATGACTATTATCATCTATATCTTTTACTTTTGTAATTTGTAAATCATCTTTTAATTCTGTTATTGTAATGTACCCTTTGTTTGCCCAATCAAAGATTAAGGATACTACATCTTGATTATCAACTGAACCATCAATGATATATCCCACACCAGCGCTTGTAACACCCCTAGGAGCTGTAAACTCAACTGTCTTGACTACTTGGCTATCTTTTCCATATTTAAAGAATAAGAATACCGCAAGCGCCAATAACACAATACTAAATCCAAAGATTAAGAAAATCGAATTTGTGAACGTTGGATATACAAAATAATTTTCAGGTAAATCCAATTTAATGGTGATTGCAGTACCACGCGATATCACACCATTATATGAACCCTCAATCACATTACCATTTACTGTATATGACAATGCATCACTCACTTCTTGTCCATCTGTATAGAAATAAAGTTGACTCTCATCAAACTCCTTTGGCATTGTCACTTTGAAATTCACATGATTGATATTCGTATCCCATGTATCTGAGATAATATTGTAATAAAATGTTTGTATCCCATTTATTCCTAAATCCTTTGAATGAACATCATACGAAACAGCATATGTTTCATATTCATTTGCATATGAATCTCCATCACCTAAACGAATACTAACACCATTATCCGATGAGTCTGTTTCATAATCATGATATGACAATACATCAATATTGTTGATTGGAAAGAAATAATCCCTCACAACTTTTTCACCATCAACATTCCAAGTAACATCATTATAAAATGTCGACATATTCAAATAGATTCCATGAAGACGTTGATTAAAATGCACATCTAATGTCTCTGTGATGCTATATGTTCCATCTTCTTTTACATCTATATTCACATCATAATTATCTATATCAAAACCTTCTTTAGCATATACAGGTTGAACAAATAACCCCACAAAGAATATTGAACATATGACAATCAATATTTTTTTTAATTTAATCATACTACCTCCTAAAATTAAAATACCGCTTTCGCGATATTTTAGAATTGTACTTTTACATTTTCGCGTTGTACTTCATCCGTTACAACAAACATAGGTTGTTTCTTAAATCCGAAAATTGAAGCAACAAGATTACTAGGGAATGTTTCACAACGTGTATTAAATTCTTTAACGACTCCATTGTAATATTTTCTTGAGTTCGCAATCTCTTCTTCCATTTGTTTGATTTGAGTTTGTAATTCAATGAAATTTTGATTTGCTTTTAAATCAGGATAACTTTCCGTTAATGCAAACAAACGTCCCAACACTCCTGATAAACCTTTTTCAGCTTCGATCTTACCTTCAATAGTAGTAGCAGATGCCGCTTTATTTCTTGCGCTTATAACAGCCTCAAGTGTTTCACTTTCATGTTTAGCATAACCTTTAACAGTTTCAACTAAATTTGGAATCATATCATAACGTTTCTTAAGATATACATCCATTGTCGAGAATGCTTCCTCAACTTTATTTTTCCAAGTAATAAATGAGTTATATGAAGATATAGCCCAAACAAGAATAACCGCAACAATAATACCAATAATAATCCAAGTCATAGTTTTCTCTCCTTTTACTTATTTATTATAGCACAATTAGGTATGAATTATAGTTATTCTTAAGATTTGTCACCATGTTAATTCATTGACTAAGCTATTCAATTAAGATATAGTATACTTACTCCAAATAACGGGGTTGTCATGGTTTCGACAGGTTTAAGTTTGATTTGAACTGCAGTGGAGTGGTGACCTAATCACCAAACAAAAATAACTGGAAATAACAGATTATCATTTGCTGCTTAATTGCCTAAATACTGGCGCAGCATCCCTAGCTTAAAATTGTCATTAGTTTTAAATTAGCGTATTCATAATGAATAAGGTGAAGCCTTGCTTGGTGGTGGATCCCGACAATACTTACAAGCAAATTCAATCTTTGTTGGCTCGCTCCACTTGATTGTCTTACTGATAGCGAGATAAACTGTAGACGTTCAAATGTGGGACTACTCTTGGACAGGGGTTCGACTCCCCTCAGCTCCACCAAATTAAAACAAAGCCTTGTATTAGGCTTTTTTTATTTTATTAGTTTTTGAATTTTTGTATTTATATTATTACCATACAAATAAT
>NZ_JAVWNC010000026.1:0-29577 GCF_036637135.1 Anaerorhabdus sp.
GATTAGTGAATATAACTAGAAGAAAGATATATGAGTTATCAGGTGGAGAACAGCAAAGAGTCGCATTAGTCAAAGCATATTTAAAAGATACAGATATTATTTTTGCGGATGAACCTACTGCATCATTAGATGATGCTAATATGAAGATAGTTATGAATATGCTTAAAGAATTTTCAAATGAAGGAAAAACAGTTGTAATTGTAACTCATAATAAGGAAGTAAGAGACTATTGTGAGTATAAAATTGATCTTTCAGCACTTAATAAAGTAATTGAAAGTGATAAATAATTACGATGATAAAATAAAAATATGAGCAAACAATGTATCAACTGTGTAAGAATAAGAAGGAAATGCCAATGAAGTATATTAAACCAAGATTAAGTGATGATAAAGTTACTGAAAATGATCTTTTTGATTTAAAAAGACTGAATAAATCAACCTCATCGTTTTTTTGGTTAAAACTTTTTTTATTTGTATTTTTTGGGTCTTTCTCTTATTTGAATTCAAGAACTGTTCAAGACATACCAGAAGTATTTTCATTAAAAGAAATTGGATTTAATGAAAATACTGTGGAAAAAATGACAACTAGAACAAAGTACTCTGGTGATATAATCTACAATTTATCTTTATCAGCGCAGACAGAAGATAATAGTTATGTAAGAATGGAAATATCAATTTATGATTGTATATCGAATGATAGTGCGGTACATCAACTAAATCATGAAATTGAAGAAAAGAGATTAGCACAACATCAACTTGTTAAACTTGATTTAAGTGACTATGGGATCAATGATGCATATTCACTATATAAAATAGATGAAAAACCAACAGGGAATTTAGAGAATTCTATTTTCTTTTTGAATAAATCACGGGTTGTGGTTATAAAGTTGAACAACTCTTTGGTATTAACAAAAGATAACTTAATTACTTTATGTAACCTAATCAATGTGGAGTTAGTATAAAAACAACATAAACTTGACACTAGATGTCATAGTACATATGATATAAATAATTTACATGCAAAAGGAGAAAGACAATGAATCGATTTGAAGAGGGAGTAGAATTAATAGAATCAACATGTGGTAATAATAAGGACAATGTAATTTCAATATCTACCATGGAATTAGAACCAAGTTCAAATGGAAAACCCTATGCAAAAATTAGAGAAGTAGATGCACATTATGAAGATGGAGTTTTCTATATTACAACGTATGGTTTATCAAATAAGATGAAACAGATTGTGAATAACAATGTAGTTTCGTTTTCTGTATGTTTTGAAGGAATAACAGGGATAGGTATTGGCGAAAATTTAGGATGGGTATTGGATCCAAAGAATGCGGACATAAGAGCAAAGGTACGCAAAACATTTGCTGATTGGTATGATGCAGCAAATAATGAACAAGATGAGAACTGTGTTATTTTAGCTATTCATATTACAAAAGCAACAATATTTAAAGATCATGGTGCTACCGTGTACAATCTTGATTTTGAAAATAAAAAAGAAATTTAATAAGACATGAAGTTAAATAATAAGAAAATGAGTAATACAATGTTTGCTCCTTGTGGTATGAATTGCACAGTTTGTTACAAACATTGTTATCATCCTAAACCATGCCAAGGATGTTTAAACAGTGATTTAGGAAAACCAGAACATTGTCGAAAATGTAAAATCAAAGAATGCACTAAAGAGAAAGGTTGGACATATTGTTTTCAATGTGAAGAGTTTCCTTGTTTGTTAATTAAAAAATTAGAAAAAAGCTATCTTAAACGCTATCAAACAAGTTTAATTGCGAACAGTAAATTTGTAATAGAGAATGGATTAAATGAATTTATGAAAAAACAAACTGAAGTTTATACTTGCCAAAATTGTGAAGGAATCATTTCATTGCATGACAATGAATGTAGTGAATGTCAAACGAAGAAGTTAGATCTACGTAAGTAAAAGAAGAATTTTAAAGAGGATAATATGGATAAAAATACATATAGGTTTTCCCAAAGACAAGATTTTAGAGAGTGGTTAGAAGTAAATCAAAACTTAGATAGTGGTATTTGGATTGCATTTGAAAAATCCAAGGAAGTAATATCAATTACTGCAACTGAAGCACTGGAAGAGGCTCTTTGTTTTGGTTGGATTGATGGGCAAATGAAAAGCATTGATGATAATTCATACATTAAATATTTTTCAAAGAGAAGAAAAAACAGTAAGTGGTCAGAAAAAAATAAAAAACTTGTTCTTCTACTTGAGAAGAAGGGATTAATAAAAGATTTAGGAAAACAAAAAATTTTAGAAGCTAAACAGAATGGACAATGGGATACAAATAATACAATTGAAGTTAAGCATGATGATTTATATCAGTTAATAGAGGTAATTAAAGGCATAGAACCTGCATATTCAAATTTTAAATTAATGTCACCATCAGTTCAAAAAACATACACGAAAGCATTTATGGACCCAAAAACAGAAGCTGGCAAACAAAAAAGAATTGCATGGATAGTTGATAGATTAAATCAAAATTTAAAACCAATGTAGAAATGAAGGAAGAAACTCATGGAAAAATATCAATATGTTATGTTCATAGAAAAAACTAAGAATTATAATAAACTAACTAAAGTTGCTTTAGAAAGGCACATAGAAAATTTAAGAAAATTAGATGATGAAGGTTATCTCGATAAGTGTGGTGTATTTAAGAAATATCCAGGCGTTGCAGGGATGATAATTCTAAATGCAAATAGTTATGAAGAAGCAGATGAGTTGTGTAAACGTGAGCCGCTTGTAATTGAAGGGTTTGCAACCTACTCCTTAAAAGTAATTCAAATTGCAGATAGAGAGAATAATTATTTATATTAGGTAATAGAAAAAGCTATTGTTCAATCGTTGAGATAACTCAATGATATAGACAATAGCTTTTATTGATTACATTGCTGCAACTTCTTTAATTTTGTCTTCTGATAAACGATAAACTGTCCACTCATCCATAGGAATAGCTCCTAAACGTTTTGTATAGAAGTCGATTGATGGTTGATTCCAATCTAGACATATCCATTCCATACGACCACAATTCTTTTCAACCGCAACTTGCGCTAAATATTTGAAGAATTCTTTGCCATAGCCTTTTTTACGATATTCTTCTAATACAAATACATCTTCAACATAAAGACCCTTTTTACCTACAAAGGTTGAATAGTTAAAGAAGTATAACGCGAAACCAACGATGTTACCATCTTCTTCACCAAAAACAACATAAGCATTTTTTTCTACAAATAATTCATTGTATAGTTGCTCATCTGTCCAGATAACTTGATCACTCATCTTTTCATAGGCAGCGATATTTCGGATATATTGTCCGATAATAGAACACTCATCTTCTCTTGCAATACGAATATTAAATGACATAACTCTCCTCCACTCATTGATGTTAGTATATAAAAAATTGAAAAGAATATCTACTTTTTTCAGTGAAGTTACTAATATTTACATAAAATTGATAAAAAAGGCGATAAACAAAGGTTAAAATGAAAAAAAACTTTGAAACAAAACCAAGTGTGATATAATGATTATGTAAATTTGGAGGTCTTGAAATGGGATTAAGAGATAAATTAATGGGCTTTATCGCACCAGTTGATGATGAAGACATGGAAGAAGAGTTAGAGTTCACTGAAGAAGAAGCTAGAACTATTAGCCAATATGAACAACCAAAAGCTAAAGGTGTTACAAAAGTAAGCAGTGATACGAAGATGGTTCTATTTGAACCAAGAAGTTTTGAAGAAGCTGAAGAAGTAGGACGTCACTTAAAAGAAAGACGTGCTGCAGTTGTTAACTTACACCGTCTTCAAAGAGAATATGCACAAAGAACAATTGATTTCTTAACAGGTGTTGTATTTGCACTTGATGGAACAATTCAAAAAATTGGTCATAATGTAATTTTATGTACACCACGTACTATCGGTGTTCATGGTGAAATTAGTTTAGACCAAGATGAAAATTAACGATTTATTCTTAGAACATTATAAGGGAAATGAATCATTTGTTGCGCGTGTTCAAGATTGGATTGATCAATCTGAGCGTTATCATAAACCAATCATTACACCTTTTCTCAATGAGACTGAATGTGCTTTAGTAGAGAAGATTTGTGGTAAGCAAACACCTTATCGCATGGATGGTGGTTATCCGAATGCAACTTTAAAAAGAGTCGTCTTCTTTAGTGAAGATGACTTTTCTCTTGTTGTTTGTTTATGTGCTACGTTCAACACAAAGTTTGAAACGATTGGTCATCGGGATGTTCTAGGTGCATTAATGAATATTGGAATAGAACGAAATCAGCTAGGGGATTTGTGGGTAAATGACAATATGATTGTTTGTTATACATCACAGAAACAAGCTGATTATATAATTCAAAACTGTACGAAGATTAAACGTTCAAATATTGAATTTAAGGTTTCAGCTCAACATTATGAACAAATTGTTAAAAAAGAACGATTTACGACTACAATTAGTAGTGAACGATTAGATAATGTGGTGAGTGCAATGATTCAAAAATCACGTTCAATTGCGCAAGAGTACATCGTAAGCCAAAAAGTAAGAGTAAACCATGAAACACTTGAGGAAACGAGCAAATTGTGTAATAATGGTGATACGATTTCGATACGGGGAGTAGGTAAATTTATTTATCTAGGTAAACTAAAGACAACACGAAAAGACCGTATTTTGATTGAATTTGAAAAGTATAGTTAGGGAGTGATTTTGTGGCGAAGATTAAACCTGAATTTCGGTTGATGAAAAATGGTTATGATCGATTTGCAGTAGATGATGCTATTGAAGAATATGCTACAGAAATTGAAACTCTCGAAAGTAAGCTTGCGCTATACGAAAAAGAAATTCAAGATTTGGCAGAACAACTAAATTCTGTAAGAAATCGATATCAAGTCATCGTAAGTGAATTATCAATTAAAGAGAAAGCTGCCGATGATATTGCAAGACTCGCATTAAAAGAAGCAAATATTATTATTGATTCAGCTCAGTCAAATGCTGATTCAATTGTTAGAGAAGCATTATCAACTGCTCGAATTATTCTGTCTGACTTAGGACGTATTTCTACAGATGCAAGTGTTATGAAAGATGAAATGCATGAGCAATTATCACAACTAATTCAAGCTATAGATGACTTCGAAATTCCGAAGTTACCAGAAGTTGAATGGATAAAGAATTTTGAATTTAAAAAGTAAGGATTAAGACATGCTACTTATATTGGATTATAGAGAGTCTATGGTTGGTGAAAATAGATAGAAGATATAAGATAGATATCACTTATGAACTGATTTCTTGAACAAAGTAGAGAAATTCGTATTCCGCGTTAAGGAATTGAGGGCATAGAGAAATCTCTATGAACTAAGGTGGTACCGCGTATAACACGTCCTTAGATTTGAGGGCGTTTTTTATTTGCCAAAGGAGGAAGTAAATATGGACTACAAAGACACGCTATTAATGCCAAAAACAGAGTTTGAAATGAGAGGTAATTTACCAACAAAGGAACCAGGAATTTTAGAAGAATGGGAAAAGAATGATCACTATAACCAAATTCTAAAAGCACATGAAGGTGAACCGTTGTTTGTTCTTCATGATGGTCCTCCATATGCAAATGGTAATCTACATGCAGGAACAGGAATGAATCGTGTTATTAAGGATATCATTAATCGTTCTCATGCAATGAATGGTTATTACACTCCATTCTTTCCAGGATGGGATACACATGGTTTACCTATTGAAAATGCAATTCAAAAGTTAGGTGTAAACCGTAAAGAAATGCCTGTTTCAGATTTCAGAAAGAAATGTGAAGAATATGCATACGAACAAATTGAAATTCAAAAAGCAACAATGAAACGTTTAGGAACGATTGCAGATTTTGATCATCCTTACATTACATTGAAGAAAGAATTTGAAAGTAGACAAATTGATGCATTCGCAAAGATGGCACTTGATGGATTAATCTATCAAGGATTAAAACCAATTTATTGGTCACCTGCAAGTGAAACAGCGATTGCAGATTCTGAAATTGTTTACATTGATAAAAAAGATCCTACAATCTTTGTGGCATTTGATGTGCTAGATGGTAAGGGTGTTTTAGAAGGTGATGAACGTTTTGTAATTTGGACAACGACACCTTGGACTATTCCTGCAAACTTAGCTATTTGTTTAAATGAAGCATTTGATTATGCAGTAGTACAAACTGAAAAAGGTAAACTTATTTTCTTAGAAAAGAAAGTAGATGAATTACTTGCGAAGTTTGGTTTAACAAATCAAGGTATTTTAAAAACATTTAAAGGTAAAGAATTAGAATATATTACTGTTAAACATCCTTTCTATCCAGAAAGACCATCCCTTATCATCTTAGGTAATCACGTTACTGATGAAGATGGTACAGGATGTGTTCATACAGCTCCAGGACATGGTGCAGATGACTTCTTTGTAGGTATGAAGTATGGTCTAAAAGCATATTGTCCAGTTGATGAAAAAGGATGCATGATGAAAGAAGCTGGAGATTTCTTAGAAGGCTTATTTGTAGATGATGCGAATAAAGTAGTTGGACAAAAACTAGATGAATTAGGAAACTTAATGCATTTGGAATTTGTTACACATAGTTATCCACATGATGAACGTTTAAAAAGACCAATTATTTTCCGTGCAACTGTTCAATGGTTTGCATCAATTGATAAGATTAGAGAAAGATTACTTGAACAAATCAAGTCAGTACGTTGGGAAAATGAATGGGGAGAAGTTCGCTTATTCAATATGATTCGTGATCGTGGTGACTGGTGTATCTCGCGTCAACGTTTATGGGGATTACCAATTCCTATTATTTATAACGAAGACAACACTCCAATCATGGAGAAAGAAGTTTTCGAACATATTTCTAAGTTAATCTATGAACATGGAAGTAATATTTGGTTTGAAAGTGATGTTAAAGATTTATTGCCAGAAGGATATACAAATCCAAAATCACCTAATGGTGAATTTAGAAAAGAAAAAGACATCATGGATGTTTGGTTTGATTCAGGAAGTTCACATAATGAATTAGAAGCTAGAGGATTACCATATCCTGCAGATTTATATTTTGAAGGATCTGATCAATACCGTGGATGGTTTAACTCTTCGTTGATCATTGGTACTGCAATTCATGGACAAGCACCATATAAAAATGTTTTGTCTCATGGTTATGTATGTGATTCTAAAGGTGAAAAAATGAGTAAATCTATTGGAAATGTAGTAAATCCAATGGAAGTAATTAATAAGATGGGAGCCGATATTTTCCGCCTATGGGCAACTACTGTCGACTTTAAACAAGATATGCGTATTGGAGATGAAAACTTAAAACAAGTTTCTGAACAATATCGTAAAGTACGTAATACATTTAAATTCATGTTAGGTAATGTTCATGTAGAAGATTTTGATCCTAAAAAAGATAGAATTAGTTACGAAAACTTAACACCTGTTGATCAATACATGGAAGTTCTATTAAATGATGTAGTGAAAACGGTAAGAGAAAACTACATGAAGTTTGATTTCCTTGCGGTTGCGAGCGCATTAATGAATCTAATGACAAATGAATTAAGTAGTTACTACTTAGATTTTACAAAAGATATTCTTTATATTGATAAGAAAGATTCATTGCGTCGTAGACAAGTTCAAACAGTGATTTGGGATGCGATTGACACATTAGCTAAATGTTGGGCTCCATCTCTTGTTTATACAATGGATGAAGTATGGAGTAAGTTTGGTAGTGATGAAGCAAAATCTGTTCACTATACTCACTTCCCAGAAGTAAAAACATATGACAATGCGGATGCATTAAAAGAAACATTTGAGAAGATGCATGAAATTCGTGTTGAAGCATTAAAGGCTTTAGAACTTGCTCGTGCGGATAAAGTTATTGGTAAACCATTAGAAGCAGAACTTATTATTGAATGTTCTAAAGAAGACGAAACTCTTCTTACAGATACATTACAAGGACAAGTGGCTCAATGGTTGATCGTAAGTAAAGTAACTTTTAAAGAAGCGGATGAAAGAAAAATTACTGTAACTCCTGCGCAAGGGGTTGTATGTCCTCGTTGTTGGAATATCACAGATAATCATGCAGAAGATGGATTATGTGTTCGTTGCCAACATGTACTAAATGATTAAACCAGGTAAGTACATTCACTTCAAAGGCAAAGAATATGAAGTGATTGGTATTGCAAAACATTCTGAAACATGTGAAGAAATGGTTGTGTATAAACAACTTTATGGAAATCGTGAAATGTGGGTAAGACCTATTTCAATGTGGGAAGAAGAAGTAAATCGTGATGGTTATTGTGGTCCACGATTTAGACCTGTAGATAAATAGAGAAGGTGTGGCGATATTGCCACACCTTTTACTTTGTGTTGTTGATTGCTTTGAGTTCTAACTGTTTTTTATTAATGATTTGATACCCTGATTGTTTTTTTTCTAAGATACCCTCAAGACATAATTGATTTAAGATTCTAAACATGTGGCGATAACTTAATCCGATGGAACATGCTACATCGGATAGAACATCACAAAACAAATTTCTAGATGAGGTTTCCAAGATGTAGGAGCAAAGACGTTGTTCACCCGTGTGTAATGAAGATGATACAAAATTATTGGAACTTCGTACTAAGCTATTGGATAATTCAAAACACAGTTGATTTAAAAAATGAATATTTTGTTTAAGTAGATTACTATTGTTTTTGTTTGGAATGACAATGCATTTGAAATCAGTTAGAGCTATCATTGAAGCTGTTGCATTTGGTGTATTTGACATCATTTCAAGGCCACCTATTATCCCTGAGGATACAAAATAGCATAAAACGAGATTTTTACCATTTGATGATGAACAACATACCTTAGCTTTCCCTTGTAATACAATACCAATCCAATTGAGAGGTTCATTCTCTTGGATAACTATTTCACCTTGCTTATAAGACGAAACATAACAAGAATCCAAATTACGAATGGATAATCCATAGGTGAGTAGCGTTTCTTTATATTCTTTTGTTAGATTTGTTTTTATCATATTGAACCTCTTGAAGTAATCATATCAAAACTTTAACTTCAGGTATAGGACAAATGTCCTATGTACAAAATGTAATACTACGATATAATACAACAAAGAGGTGAGTGTATGTATTCGATGTTGACGTTACTAACCGGGTTTATTCTAGCGATAATGATTACACTAAATGGGCAATTAACACAATATACAAACTTGTACATCGCAATTGTTGTGATACATGTTGTTGGAGTCTTGTTTGCTTATTTACTATGTAAGTTAAAAAGAATACCACTACACTTATTTGGTACAAAACCGAAATGGCTTTATTTAGGTGGGTCAATTGGAGCGTTCACAACAATCGCAAATAATGTGGCTTTTGGTCAAATAAGCATGACTAGTATAATTGCGTTAGGATTGTTAGGACAATTGGTGATATCGCTTATTATTGATTCATTTGGATTATTTCAAATGGAAAAACGACCACTTAAGAAGTCAAATGTTGTAGTTTTAGCATTTTCTTTGATTGGTATTTTTATGATGTTGGATAATTCTGTATTGGTTGGGATGGTTGCTGTATTCATTTCCATCGCATCTGGAATTGCGGTTGTTTTAAATCGTACAATAAACGCAAGGTTAGCAGAAGATATTGGAGACTTACCATGTTCACTTGTAAACCATTTAGTGGGATTACCCATTACGATACTTATCGCAGTCATCGCATTTCAACTTAGAATCATACCAAGCCAAATTGTATTACCAAGTAACCCTATAGTCTATGTAGGAGGAGCATTGGGTGTACTTGTTGTGTTCTTGTCTAACATTACAGTAATGAAGGTACCCGCATTTAAACTAACTGTATTGGTATTTATTTCGCAAATTTTTACTGGAGTTTGTATTGACCTTGTTCTAGGATTAAGTGTCAACAATACATCTTTTGTTGGAGGAATATTAATAGCATGTGGAATATTATTAGAACTGGTATATAGTAAAAACCAATTGGATAAGGAAACCAAAAAAATCCTACAATCCAATCAAGAAATTGTAGAATAATTATTTAAACTCGATTTCGGTTACAACAGGATAATGATCAGAAGGATATAATCCTTCATATTCTTCTTTAATAATCTCTGTGGAGTTAATTTTAAACTCTTTACCAACGAAGATATAATCAATAGGTAATTTATTTTCCTTTAGTCGCCCACTTCCATAATGCATGGTATTTGAAGGATTGATATGATGATATACGCTAAATAATGGTAATGTTGGATTGTTTAGTAGTTTCTTAACTGCGCTGGATTCAATATTTGTATTTAAATCACCCATGAGAATGATATTTTTAATGTCATTCTCTTTTCTAATGGTCTCGATAAGTATTTCTGTTTCTTTACTCCGATTAAATGGTAATAAATGATCTAAATGGGTGTTGAATACCCATAGAATATTTTTTGTTTTTTTATCTTCAAGTTTAGCCATAGTGCAAATACGAGGAAATGGAGAAAAGAATAAGCGGCTGCCTTTACGGTCTGGATGGTTTGATAACCAAAATGTACGATATTCTAAACAATTGAATTTTTCTTTTTTATAGAAAATATCAGTACGCTCGCTCTTATCATTTGGATTTTTATTCCGTGGTGCTCCAACAGAAGTGTAAATATTTTTTAAGGGAGATAACGATCTAGCCATTTGTATAGTATATTCCTGTACGCCTAAGATATCGGCATCAATATAGCGTATGCATTCCATGACAGCATGCTTTCTTGTATCCCATCTTAAAAACTTTCTAGTTAGGGGCATATCATTTTTTAAGTTAAAGGTTGCAACACGATAAGTTGTCATTTTTATCACCATCCATATTATACTCCATCTAACAATGATTGACACAAGACATTTGAATGGCTATTATTACTATAGGAGTGATGATAATGGAAATAGTAAATGTAAGAATTGATGAACGTTTGGTTCATGCGCAAGTAGCAGCGGTGTGGGCGTCCACTTTAAATGCATCACGGATTATTGTGATTGATGATGGTGCTTCTCAAGATGAGGTTCAACAAGTAGCTTTGAAAATGGCTTGTCCTAAAACTGTTAAGCTAACAATTTTAGCTGCGGATAGAGCTGTAGAGAAACTTCTAGAACCAGCATACCCAGATGATCGAATTTTCATTGTCATGAAGGGAATTAAAACATTAAAAAAAATTACTTCATTGGGATATATCTTCCCAGAAGTAAATGTTGGAAATCTCAACAACAAAGAGGGTGGTATTCAAATACGACGCTCAGTACGATTAAGTGATGAACAAATTGCGTTAATCAAAGAACTAAATAATTCAGGTATTAAGTTTACTTCGCAACTTGTACCAACAGAGGAAAAAGTAAATCTAATAGACTTAATTAACGAAAAAATCTAGTTGTCCATTGTGGATAACTAGATTTCTTTTATGATATCTTTGATTTTATTTATAATAGACCAATCATCATGATGACCAAGGATACCTTTTGCGATTGCCTTGATATCATCATGCGCATTACTTGGGCAATAACTATAATCAGCATGATCAAATAATTCTAAATCATTTAAGTAATCGCCAAAGATAACAGTTTGGTCTTTGCCTATAGCCAATTCATTTTGAAGGGTTAGTAAACCATGCCCCTTATTGACGTCTTCATTAACAATATCAACCCATACATCTGCCGATAATACAACACGTGGATTAGCGCTGAATGGTTTTAATGCAGGATAGATATTTGTTTCAGCACCACTTAAGTCAAGGTAACAGATCTTAAGTACTTCATCATCCACATTACACAAATCACTGACTTCTTCTGCATAGGAATAATAGTGATTGATTTCTTCCATTGCCTCTTCAGGAATGGTATCTAAGTTTTCTACAAAGGCTTTTGTTGGTGCACATACCGTCATGTAGATATTCTCATGTTTTCTTCCTTCTTGAATAAAGAATTTATATTTCTCTTTATTGATACTTGATGAAAACAATACTTTACCTTTACTAACAACATAAGCACCATTATCACAAATAAAGCTAATTTTATCTTTAACTGGTTCAAACATTTGTACAAGGCAACCATAAGAACGACCACTTGCAATTGCAAATTCTAATCCTTTAGCATTAATTTCTTCAATCACTTGGAATATATCATGAGGCAATTCTTTTTTACTATTTAACAAACTACCATCCATATCTGAAACTATTAAACGTACCATAACTACCCCACTTTCCAAATTATTATATCACAAATTACTTCAGAGAGATGATTTGTTCCCAAGGTAAATATGGCTTACCAAAATGACCATAATTTGTTGTTTGAGTATAGATTGGATTACGTAGTTTTAACTCATCAATGATGTTTGAAACAGAGAAGTTAAAGTTGCGATTTACGATTGCCAATAGTTCTTCATTTGTATATTTGCTTGTACCAAATGCATCGATGTTAATAGATACTGGATTTGGACAGCCAATTGCATAGGCAAGTTCGATTTGACATTTCTTACATAATCCATTCGCAACTAAATTCTTACAAACATAACGAGCGTAATAGGCAGCACTACGATCTACTTTAGTAGGATCTTTAGAACTAAAACATCCGCCACCAATTGGAGCACTTCCACCGTAAGTATCAACTACGATTTTTCTTCCAGTAGTTCCACTATCACCAAAACTACCACCAAGGACAAATGAACCACTTGGATTAATTAAGAATTTCGTATTCTCATCAATTAACTCAGGATTAACGATAGGAAGAATAACTTCATTAATGATTAATTGTTTAAGATCTTCTTGATTTATTTCGCTTGAGTGTTGAGTTGATACCAGGATTGTATCAATGCGTACTGGTTTATCATCCTCATATTCAACACTGACTTGTGTTTTGCCATCAGGTTTTAATGATGGATTATTTCGTCTTACTTCTTCTAATCGTTTCGCAAGCATGTGTGCTGTATCGATTGCTAAAGGCATATATCCTTTTGATTCATCACACGCAAAGCCAAACATAATTCCTTGGTCTCCTGCACTAATGGTATCATGATCAACTGCATCAGAGATTTCTTGTGATTGTTTGTTTACTTTGACTAATACTTCATAGTCTTCTTCGTAACCGATTTTCTTTAATACTGATTTTGCAATATCCGCATAAGCGATATTTGCTTTTGTGTTTGCTTCACCATAAATTAAGATGAAATCATCTTTAATGGTAGCTTCTACTGCCATTTTGCTTGATGGATCTTGACGAATTGCTTCATCAAGAATGTGGTCTGCAATCCAGTCGCAGATTTTATCTGGATGTCCACTTGTAACTGATTCGCTAGTAAAAATTGTTTTCATATTTTCCTCCAAGTCATTTGTATCAAATAAAAAATGCCCCTAAGAAAGAGGCATTAAAAGTTCGGATTCTCTCTTCCTTATCGTTGTTAGCGTTACCACCTTACTTTAAGCAGGTTGGTATGGTCTCATCGAGCTAACCCTCTAAACCATTCTTGATAAATGACTTACTTATTAAACCATAAGGATACAATGAAGTCAATAACATCATTTCGTTATTTAAAAAATGTTCTATAATAGAAAGGTATAGAAAGAAGTGAGTTCATGTCAAAAGGAATTGAGAAAACAAATGCAACACGAATCTTGGATAAACATAAGATTCAATATTTGATTCATACATTTAGTGATGATGTTGCATTAAGTGGAGTTGAGGTAGCCAAGCTATTAAATCAAGATCCCAATCGTGTATTTAAAACATTGGTAACAATAGGAAAATCCAACATGTATTATGTATTTATGATTCCTGCGAATTGTGAGTTGGATCTAAAGAAAGCTGCAAAATGTGTGGGTGAAAAAAACATTGAAATGATTAAATCAAAAGAATTATTACCCCTAACAGGTTATATTCATGGTGGGTGTTCACCTATAGGGATGAAAAAATTTTTTAAAACTACAATTCATGAAACAGCTAAAAACTTTGATACGCTTTTGTTTAGTGGAGGTAAGATTGGATATCAAATCGAAATGAATGTGGATGATTTATTAAAAATAATTCAGTTTCAATTCGATGATGTTGTAGAATGACGGGTTTTAACTAGAGAATAAGTTGTTTAAATGTTAGAATACTAATGAGGTATAAGATGATGAAATATAATTTTAAAGAAGAAACTGTTGAACTAACCAAAGCACTTACAGTTGCAGGTATAATTATTGTTATCGTTTGCTTCCTATTATCACGATTTAATGAAATCATGTTTTGGGTAGGTAAATTTATTAATGTTTCGATGCCATTTATTTTTGGTATGGCAATTGCATTTCTTTTAACACCAATTGTTGTCTATGTTGAATCTAAATTACTAAAAAACTCTAAAATTAAATCATCATTTAAAAGAGTTATTGGGGTAGTGTGTGCAATTATGTTTTTAGTTATCTTGGTTGGCGGAATTTTGGCTCTACTTATTCCACAATTATACACAAGTGTGATGACTTTATCGGGTGCCATGGGTGACTATATCGAAGAAGCACAAATGTTTATTTCTGATTTATCTATCAATTCAGCATTCTACGAAAATTTATTGGAGTATTTATTTGCGTATGGCGAACAAATTGTAAATGTTACAATAAGTGGTATGCAACAATACTTACCACAAATATTAAATTATTCAATGGTGTTTGTTGTTCGTATTCTAAACTTTTTTGTGGGAGTATTTATTGCGGTATATATCATGTTATCAAAAGAACGTTTTGGATTACAGTTTAAGAAATTCTTATTTGCTGTTTTCCCACTAGGCGTATCAAACAAAGTGATTAAATTAACTCGATTAACAACACACATGTTGAATTCGTTTGTAGTTGGTAAGTTTATTGATAGTTTGATTATTGGTATTATTTGTTTTGTAGGTATGGTTATCTTTAAGATGCCGTATGCTATTTTAATTAGTTTTATTGTAGGTGTAACCAATATGATTCCAGTATTTGGCCCGTTTATCGGAGCTATACCAGGGATATTTATTCTACTGATGGCAAATCCAATCAGTGCTGTTTGGTTTGCGCTATGGATTCTAGCTTTACAACAATTTGATGGCAATATCTTAGGTCCTTATATTCTAGGTGATAGTTTAGGTTTACCAAGTTTGTGGATTATGTTTTCTATTATTGTTGGTGGCGGATTCTTTGGAATTGTGGGTATGTTCTTAGGTGTTCCACTCTTCTCTGTAGTCTATATTGTAATTAAGGAGTATGTACAAACTCGACTTGAAGAAAAGAAACTCAAAGTTGAAGAGATATAAAAATAAAACTTACCGCTTGTGATTTTATCAATCACATCGACGGTAAGTTTTTTTAACTAACGATTTCCAAATAGTAATTCACCATAAATTGGTAAATTATAAATTTCTTCTGAAGATATTTTTTCATATGAATCGATTGTTTCTCGAATCTCTTTCATCAATGGAGCAATCTTATAGTAATTTTCAATACCTCGATCATGGCTATTGTTAATTGTAAGCACATGTTCAAATGTTTGGTGCAACAATTCTTGTTTAGTATCTAAATCATTCATAAGATGTGTAAGTTCTTGATAACGATTTTGAATGTAGTTTGGACAACCTGTTAAGCCTAGGCATGGGAGTAATTGTTGAATCTCTTTGACTAAAAGTGGTAATATTTCACGCTTGATAATTTGAAGAAGAGTGCGAACTTCAACTTCAATAGTTTTACAATAATCTTCATTTAAGATTTCATAACGAGCATGTAATTCTTTGTCTGTATAGATTTTATAATCGGTAAACAAACGAATCGATTTTTCTTCAATAAGTGAAGGTATTGATTCGATATAAGAAATGATATTTGGTAGACCACGTTTCTTTGCTTCTTCTACCCACTCATTAGAATAACCATCACCTGAGAAAATAATGCGTGAATGATCTACAATGATTTTCTTACATAATTCTAAACTCTTATCACGTACATCTTGGATGTATTTAATTCCTTCAAGTTTGTTTGATATTTCATCTAAAGTTTTCGCGATCATTGTATTCATTACAATATTTACAGTAGAAGCTGAAATAGATGAACCTAACATTCTAAATTCAAATTTATTACCAGTAAATGCCATAGGTGATGTACGATTGCGATCGGTATTATCACGAGGAATATAAGAAAGACCTAAAATCGGATTTAAATCATTTTCTTTTTGTGTGCGTTTTACTTCTTTGGAAGAAATATTGAGTAAGAGTTCTTCGATATATTCTCCTAAGTAAATTGAAATAATTGCAGGAGGTGCTTCGTTTGCTCCAAGACGATGATCGTTACCAGCGTTTGATGCAGCCATGCGTAATAATTCAGGGTACTCATCGACTGCTTGAATGAATGCACACATAAAGACTAAGAAACGAATATTTTCTGCAGGTTTATCTCCTGGAGAAAATAAATTTTGACCAGTGTCAGTACACAGTGACCAGTTATTATGTTTACCTGATCCGTTTAATCCTGCGAAAGGCTTTTCGTGTAATAAGCATGCAAAGTTGTGTTTGCTTGAAATCTTTCTTAAGATATCCATGACAAGCAGATTTTGATCGACTGCAACATTGCAATTGGTGAATACAGGTGCTAATTCAAATTGTGCAGGAGCTGCTTCATTGTGTTCTGCTTTAACATAAATACCAAGTTTCCATAATTCTGTATTAACTTCTTTCATGAAGTCGGATACACGACTGGGGATACTTCCAAAGTAATGATCATCTAATTCTTGAGTTTTTGCAGAATTAGAACCAAATAATGTACGACCTGTAAAACGAAGGTCAAGTCTTTTTTTGTAAAGCTCCATATCAACTAAGAAGTATTCTTGTTCCAATCCAACTACTGGATTAACATGCTTAACATCCTTGTCGCCAAGTAGATTCACTAAGCGAGTAGCAGCTTTATCCACCGCCTCGATAGATTTAAGTAAAGGAGCTTTTTTATCGAGGGATTCACCATGATAAGAAACAAAGACAGTTGGTATACATAGAATATTATCTTTAATAAATGCCGGAGAGCTACAATCCCAATAAGTATAACCTCGTGCTTCAAAGGTAGCACGTAAACCACCACTTGGAAAACTTGAGGCATCGGGTTCACCCTTAATCAACGATTTTCCAGAGAAGCGCAATAAAGGTTCCCCATTTTCATCAGGTTCAATAAATGAATCATGTTTTTCAGCTGTGGAACCAGTAAGAGGTTGAAACCAATGTGTGAAGTGAGTAGCGCCATTTTCTAAAGCCCAACCTTTCATAGCGTGTGCAATTGCATCCGCTGTATTACGATCAAGACTGTTATCTTTTGTCATAGTTTGTTTCCATTGTGCATATACTGGGTATGGTAAACGTTCTTTCATGACCTTTTCACTAAATACTAATGAGCCAAAATCATCAAACACTGTCTCAAATTTCATAAAATTCTCCTTTTTTCAAAATATATGTCAATTATTTCATATTAATTTCTAAAAAAGAAGAAAAAAGTGAAAAATATTCACGAAATAGCAAAAAAAATTAACAAAAACTGTAATTAGTTAAAATATTTATGAAAATATGAAAGAAATAGATAATGATTACTTAATTAAGCAAAATAAAAAACTAGCGATTTTCACTAGCCTTTAAAATAATTGTTGAGTTTCTTCAAGTCGAACAGCGGTAACGCCTTCTACTTCTTCAAGCAAGATTGCTTCTATACCATCACTTAATGTTGCATCAAGGGATAGACAATCTGCACATGCTCCAAGCATTCTTACTGTAACAACTCCATGTTCATCAACTGAGACAAATTCTACATCTCCGCCATCGCGTTGGATGTATGGACGTATCTTTTCCAAAACTTCTATAATTTTTTCTTTCATATTAAACTAACTCCTAAGAAATAAATAACACCAGCTACGATAACCCCGTGAAAGATTCCACCGATAACTTCGATCCATTTATGTCCAAGAACTTCTTTTACTTTTGTTAGGTAAATAGGGTCTTCTAATTTCATTTCTGTTAGTACTTGAATGTCTTTAATAAGTTGTTGCGTAATTTGAATATTACGCCCAGCATAATAACGTACATTCGCAGCATCATAAGTAACAATGAGTGCAAATGCAAGAGAAACAGCGAATATTGTACTAGAAAATTGTTCTTGTAGACCTACGGCTAAACTAAGGGCAGCAACGCCTGCAGTATGTGAGCTAGGATATCCGCCACTAGCGAATACTTCACTCCAATCCCATTCTCTTCTCTTTAAATAAACAAAGATGGGTTTAGCGAGTTGAGCAGTGATTATTGCGATTAGACAGGCCCAGAAAGGGTACATGCTACTGAGTGTTTTTATCATTCTTCCACCTCGCTATACAGTATAGCATACTTTGAGAATGTTGTGTTATACTATTAAAGGTTAGGGGTGATCATATGCAATATCACATAGGACAAATTGTTGAAGGTAAAATAACAGGCATTCAAGCCTATGGTGCATTTGTCATTATTGATGAAAATACGAAGGGTTTAGTTCATATTTCTGAGATCAGTGATGGCTATGTAAAAGATGTATCAAACTTTGTATCAATCAATGATACAGTACGCTTTAAAATCATCGATTTTGATGAAAAAACACATCAAGCTCGACTATCACTTAAGGCAGTACAACCAAATCGATTCAGAAAAGAACGAAAATATCAAAAGATGGGAACCATTCCTGTTATGAAAATCGGGTTCCAATCAATTCGCGACAAAATGGATCAATGGATTGAAGAAGCCAAGGAGGAAAATGTATGATTCAATTCGATAGTACACACGCATTTCTAAAAGAAGATATTTTAAGTTATCAAGACAAAGTAACTCAATGCCACGAAGCACTTATGACTAAAACGGGTGCTGGTAATGATTTTCTTGGTTGGGTTGACTGGCCGTACCACTATGACAAAGAAGAATTTGAACGCATCATCAAAGTAGCTGAAAATGTAAAAGATAAAGCTGAAGTTTTATTAGTTTGTGGTATTGGTGGATCTTATTTAGGAGCTCGTGCTGCAATTGAAATGATTCAAGGTATTTATCCTAAAAATAGTACTGAAGTTATATTTATTGGTAATACATTCTCAAGTACATATTTCAAACAAGTTGAAGAATATATTAAAGATAAGAGTGTTGTTTTAAATGTTATCTCTAAATCAGGGACAACAACAGAAACGGCAATGGCATTTAGAATGCTAAAACAAATGATGGAAAAGAAATACGGAAAAGAAGAATGTAAAGTACGTATCATCGCAACTACTGATAAAGCAAAAGGTACATTAAAAGACCTTGCAACAAAAGAGGGTTATGAAACATTTGTTATACCTGATGATATTGGTGGCCGTTATTCAGTCATTACAGCTGTTGGTTTATTACCACTTGCAATTATGGGAATCAACATTGAAGAAGTGATCAAAGGTACACAAAAAGCATTTGATGATCTACAAGATCCAAACTTAAATACAAATACTGCTTATCAATATGCTGTATGCCGCCGTATCTTACAAAACCAAGGTAAAGATGCAGAAATGCTTGTAACTTATGAACCTCAAATGGCAATGGTTGCGGAATGGTGGAAACAATTGTTTGGTGAATCAGAAGGTAAAGATGGTTTAGGGGTATTACCTTGTAGCGCTAACTTCTCTACTGATTTACATTCACTTGGACAATTTATCCAAGAGGGTAAAAAAGTATTATTTGAAACATTATTATTAGTTGAACATCCTACAATGGATGGTTTATTCCCACATGATGAAGAGAACATGGATAACATGAACTATCTTGAAAATAAGAGTCTTGATTGGGTAAATAAGATGGCTTGCAAAGGTACACTTGAAGCCCATGAAATTACAGGTAATGTACCTAATTTAATTCTTACATTACCAGATATGAAAGAATTTACTTTTGGATACATGTGTTATTTCTTCTTTAGAGCATGTGCTATTACTTGTTATATGTTGGATATCAATCCGTTCAATCAACCTGGTGTTGAAGTATACAAGAAAAACATGTTTAGATTATTAGGTAAAAATTAGTTGTTGGATTTCCAACAACTTTTTTAATAGGGGAAAATTATGTGTGGTGTTTGTGAACGGATAGAAATGTATGATGATTAAAATGCGTCAACCGATGAAGAAATCAAAGAAATAAAAGCTAAGTTGAGAATAGAGATACAAAAAAAGAACTAGAATTCTAGTTCTTTTACTTTGCAACAATTTGCAATGAATCTTTCAAATCTTCTGTATAAACACATAAGTAGTTACCTGCAACAAGTTTGTTATTTGTTTCTACTTCATGATTTGCATCCATTAACCATACAGCTGAAACTGGAGTATCAGGATGTTCTTCATTGTACTTTGTAATAAGGGCTAAGCCTTCTTCATAAGGTAGGGTAAATATAGTAGTACTCAATGCATCTGCTACAGCACTGTTAGGTGTAATAATTGTTACTGAATGAAAGTGGTCCGCTGGGAAATTGGTACGAGGATCAATGATATGATGATAGATGTTTCCATCATCAGCAATATAGTAACGTTGGTAATCACCACTTGTAACAAATGATGCAGTACCTTTTCGTTCTACAATTAATGTTGAGCCATTTCCTTCAGGGTTTTCAATTTGTACACGCCAAGGTTTATCATCTTGCTTTGTACCGATTGTACGCGTGTTACCACCGGCATTTACGACGCCAATTGTAACTCCATGACTTTCTAATTCTTTTGCGATTACTTCGGCTGCAAATCCTTTTGCGATACCACCAACGTCCAATGAGACACAAGGATTATTAATAAATACAGTGTTGTTCTCATCATCAACTTCTATATATTCCCATCCTGAACAAGCTTTTGCTTTTTCAAGTTCTTCAGTTGAAGGAACTCTTCCAAGTTCTCCCTCACCCATGTAAAGTAGACCTTCTTCACGATATTTGTGCCAAACTTGAAGTAATGCACCCATCGTGATATCCAACTCACCATCAGAATAATCATAGAATTCTTTGGCTACATTGAGCATATCGATAATGGATTGATCAACTTCAACTGCAGCAATACCGGCTTGGTCGTTGATTGTTTTTAAATTGTTGACACCATCATAAGTATGATAGATATCAAAATACTTGTTTAGCTCCTCAAATTTATCAATTGAAATTTGGAAATACTCATCAAATTTCTCCTGAGATTCAGTTGTAACTTGGATGGAAATGAATGTATCAAATCCAGAGGTTATTGATGTATTTGAGTAGGTTTCAAGTTTCTTCGATTGGCATCCCGCTAAAAGAGATAAAACCATGATAAATACGACTATTTTCTTCATTTTAATCACCTTGGATATTATAGCATAAAGGTCAAAACTTTTATAGAAAATCATATCTATCAATGGTATAATAGGTGCGAAGTCTTTTTTGACTTGATTATAAAGGAAAGGAATAAAGAAAATGTCATTTATTATTGGACCAATGCGCAAACATGTTAATGGACACAAAGAACTTACAAGCCATAACGAAGTTGTAAATCTAAGCCCAAACACAGTTGCTATTCCATTGGTAAGCGGAGCAATGACTGCTGACTTACTTGTGAATGAAGGGGATAAAGTTAAAGTTGGAACTAAAATTGCACAATGCAATGGAAACTTTACAATCCCAATGTTTAGCCCTGTTTCAGGTACCGTTAAAGGTGTACAGCAAATTATGCATTCATGGTTAAAACCAGTTGATCATTTGGTTATTGAAAACGATCAACAATATACATTTGAAGCTGCATTTACACCATTAGATTTTGAAAAAGCATCTCGTGAAGAATTAATTGAATTTACAATGAATGCTGGAATTGTTGGTTGTGGAGGTGCAGGATTTCCTACTTATGTAAAATATAAATTTGCAAAGGATATCCAATTATTAATTATTAATGCTGTAGAGTGTGAACCTTACATTACTGCAGACTATAAAGTAATGAAAGCTCATGTTGAAGACTTAGTATTAGGTACTAGAGCATTATTAAAAATGTCTGGTGCACCAAAAGCTAAAGTCGCTATCAAAGTGACTAAGAAGGATTTCATTCCTACATTACAAGAAGCATTTAAACCTTATTCTAATATTGAGGTAGTAGCTGTACCTGATGTTTACCCAATGGGTTGGGAAAGAACATTAGTTTATGAGCTAACTAAAAAACGTTATGAAAAGTTACCTAGTGAATGCGGATGTATCGTAAATAATGCGACAACAGCAGTAGCTATGGCTCAAGCTTTAAGAGAAGGAAAACCAATCGTTGAAAAAATCATTACAGTTAGTGGAGATGGTATCAAAACTCCAAGTAATGTTAAAGTTCCAGTTGGTGTAAGTGCTAAAGAAGTTGTTGAAGCTTGTGGTGGTTATGCTGCAGAAGATGTACTTCTTATTGCAGGAGGACCAATGATGGGTAAAACGATTACAAGTGATGCATTTGTTATCGCACCATATTCAAATGCTTTAACAGTATTTATCAATAAACCAGTTGAAGCAATCAAATGCTTACGTTGTGGTAAATGTTCAGATCATTGCCCAGCAGGTCTTCAACCAGTACGTATAAATAATGCTGCAAAAGTTAATAATGTAGCATTACTTGAAAAATTAAATTACGATGCATGTATTGAATGCGGTATGTGTTCATATATCTGTCCATCTAAGATTGATGTAACAGAAGGTATTCGTAAAGCTAAACGCTATATGGCGTTAAAGAAGAAATAGGGAGGGGAGAATAACGATGAAATTTACTTTTAAACCATCTCCAAACTATCGTGATAAACAATCAACACATTCAATTATGATTGAATTGATGATTGGTTTATTGGTTGTCTTTGGATTTTCTGTATTTTATTACACTACAGAATTTGGTACACAATATGGAATTCGCGCTATTGGTTTATTATTAACAGCATTAGTTGCAGCATTTGGAACTGAAGCAGTTTGGTATGCTTTTAGCAAAAAGAATGTAATTAAGGAAATTAGTAATTCATTCCCAGCAATTACTGCAACTATTCTTACGTTAATGGTATCAATCAATACAAGTTACTATGCATTAGCAATTGCAACAATTATTGCGATTCTATTCGGTAAATTAGTATTTGGTGGATTTGGTCAAAACGTATTTAATCCAGCTGCTTTAGGGCGTGCTGTTATTATGACAAGTTTTGCAGGTTCAGTTGTTGCGGATTTTGCAACAGGTGCTACTCCAACAGCAGCATATGCTTCAGCAGGTTGGATGAGTACATCAGCAAGTGCATTTGATGCATTTGTAGCTAACTTTGGTGGCATGAGTAATATGTTTGTGGGTATGTATCCAGGAGCATTAGGGGAAACAAGTGCATTAGTTATTATCTTAGTTGGTATTTATTTAGCAATTAGAAAAGTAATTGACTGGAGAGTTCCAGTTGTATACATCACAACAATGTTTGTCTTAACATTTATGGTTGGGGCAATGCATGGTCAAGGTTTATATTATCCATTATTCCACTTATTATCAGGTGGAGCATTATTTGGAGCTGTATTTATGATGACAGATCCAGTTACAAACCCAACGAGTGCAGCAGGTAGAATTATCTTTGCAATGGGTTGTGCAATCTTAACAATTGTTATTCGTCTTAAAGCAAATCTTCCAGAAGGTGTATTGTTCTCAATTTTATTAATGAATATGTTGACACCAGCTATTGAAAGATTAACTGATGGACAACAAATTAAAATGATGAAGAAAAATATCATGACAATTTGCATTGTTGCTGTTGTTGGTATTGCATCTGTTGCAGCATGTTCTTTAGCTGTAACTGCAAAAGAAACAACAGGAACTGAAGGTGGAGAAACAACAGAAGGTGGTGCAGGAACAGATGCTCCAGCACTTGCTTTAGGTAATCCAATTGCATTAGATGCTGATTTCTCAAGATTTGATGCTCAAGTTGAATCGAGTGAAGGTGGCGTTTATGTTGTTAAAGTTAAGGGTTATGGTTTAATCGACCCTGAAGGTCATGCTGGAGAATCTGGCATTGATTATGCAAGAAACGTATTTGAAGTTGAAATTAATCCTGAAACAAATGAAATCATGAGTATTAAAAACACAACATTCGGAGATACTCCAGGTATTGGAGACAAAGGTGTTAGTGAAGAATATTTGGAAACATTTGTTGGGTTAAACACAACGGATGTTACACAAGAAGTTGATACAGTAACAAGTGCTACTTGGACAAGTGAATCTGTTGTTGCTGCAATACAAGCTGCAATTAATGCAGTGAATGAATAAGGAGGGGACTAGTCGATGAAGAAAATTCTTTACTTAGCTTGTTTCCTAGCTATTATTAGTGCAATTGCAGGTGGTGCATTATCTTATGTTAATAGCATTACTGCTCCAATCATTAAAGAAATGGGCATTGCAGCTGAAAAGGAAAATCTTGAAATTATGTTCCCAGGTGCGGAATTCGCTGAAATTGAATATGTTGATGAAACAGGTTTAGTTAAAGGTGCATATGAAGCAACTGGTAAAGGTTATATTTATAAAGTTGAAACAAATGGTTATAGTTCTACACCAATTATCTTCATGATTGCATTTGATAATGATGGTAAAGTAGTAGGATTTACACCACTTCAACAACAAGAAACAAGTGGATTTGGTAGTCGTGTATTTGAAGATGGTTACACAAGTCAAGTTATCGGTAAAACATCTGCAGATGGATTCCCATTATTATCAGGGGCTACTGTAACAAGTTCTGCTGTTGTAAATGGTATCAATGCTGCTAAATCAGTATTCAATGAAATGATGGGTATTACGGCTGATCCAAATGCTCCAGTTGAGGAAATCAAACCTGAACTAGCATTAGGTAATCCAGTTAAATTAAGCGAAGACTTTGCTAGATTTGATGCTCAAGTAGAAGAAACTGGTGATGGTGTTTATACAGTTAAAGTTAAAGGTTACGGTTTAATTGATCCAGAAGGACATGCTGGAGAAAGCGGAACAGAATACGCTAGAAACGTATTTGAAGTAACGATTGATAAAGCAAATAACAAAGTAGTAAGTGTTGTTAACACTACATTTGGAGACACAACAGGATTTGGAGATAAAGCAACGAGTGAAGATTACTTAGCTTTATTTACAGATTTAGATGCATCAAATCTTGATCAAGATATCGATACTGTAACAGGAGCTACATGGACAAGTAAGTCTGTACTTGCTGCTGTACAAGCTGCTATCAATGCAGCTAATCAATAAGGAGGGGAAACAGAATGAATAGAATGAAAAATTTCACAGCTGGATTCCTTCGTGAAAATCCAGTATTTGGATTGTATCTTGGATTATGTTCGGTATTAGCGATTTCTACAACAATAAACAATGCAATTGGTATGGGTGTAGCAGTTATTGCTGTACTTGTTGTATCAAATGTTGTTATCTCAGCAATGCGTAAAATCATTCCTGATGAAATTCGTATACCAGTTTATATCGTAATCATTGCGACATTAGTTACGATTGTAGAAATGCTTATTCATGCATATGCTCCAAGTTTATATTCAGCATTAGGTGCATTCATTAACTTGATTGTAGTTAACTGTATTATCTTGGGACGTGCAGAAGCGTTCGCAAATAAAAATGGTGTATTTGATTCAGCATTAGATGGACTTGGTATGGGTCTTGGATATACTGCGAGCTTATTAGCTATTGCAGTTATTCGTCAATTACTAGGAACAGGAGCATTAAGCTTCTCAAATCCTTTTACTAACCAAATTATCTTCAATGTTCAAATTATTCCAGTTGGATTTGAAATTCCACTATTTACTACTGCAACAGGAGCATTCTTAACGTTTGCTTTACTAGCTGCTGCATTAGCTGCATATAATGCAAAAAAAGCAGAAAAAGAAAAAAAGGAGGCTAAATAATTATGACTGAAATGTTTTCTATGTTTTTAGCCGCGGTATTAATTAATAACATCGTATTATCTAAATTCTTGGGTATGTGTCCATTCTTAGGAGTATCTAAGAAATTAAGTTCTGCTGTAGGTATGGGAGCCGCTGTTATCTTTGTTATCTTTGGTGCTTCTATCTTCACATATGGTATTTATTATTTAGTTCTTGAACCAAATAATTTAGACTACATGAAATTAATTACATTTATCTTAGTAATTGCAGCGTTCGTTCAATTTACAGAAATGGTAATTAAGAAATTCTCACCAAGCTTGTATAAAGCTTTAGGAATTTATTTACCATTGATCACAACTAACTGCGCAGTATTATTTGTAGCGTTAGACAACATCACTTCTAAACTTAATTTTACAGAAATGTTAGTAAATTCAATTGCAGTACCAGCAGGATTTATGTTAGTGTTGGTTATCTTCTCAACTATACGTGAACGTTTAGATACAGCAGATATTCCAAATGCATTTAAAGGAAATCCAATTGCGTTAATTGTTGCAGCTGTTATGGCTTTAGCATTTAGTGCATTTGCGGGATTAGTATAAAATGCTAGTAGCACTTCTTGTCTTTGTTGCCTTGGCAGCAGGATATGGGGCACTTTATTACATGAATCATAAGACACCAGTCCCTGCGGGCTGTGAGGATTTAAAAGCAGATTGTGAAGGATGTAAAGTAACTTCTTGTGAAATTCATCCTGTACACGATATAAGTAAAGGAGAGGAAAAAAATGATTGAAGCAATCATAATGATGTTAGTAGTTGGTGCAGTTCTTGGTGCAGCACTTGGTGTTGCAAACAAGGTATTCTATGTTGAACCAGATACTCGTGTTGATGATCTAACTGCAATGTTACCAGGTTATAACTGTGGAGGTTGTGGTTTCCCAGGTTGTGCTGGACTTGCTCAAGCCTTAGCAGATGGGGAAGCAGATGTAACAGCTTGTAAACCTTCTAAACAAGATGCAAAAGATAAAATCAAAGAATATCTTGCAAAATAAATAAGAGAGAAGAGTTGAAAAACTCTTCTTTTTTTTAGGTGTTACGCTCCATTTACATAAAAATAAGTAGGAGGAAATTTATGAAGAAACTATTTTGTATATTTTTACTACTAAGTATATTCATTGTAGGAAACTTATTTGCGTTAGATATCATTACAAATAGGAAAATTAATTTGGTGGAGGTTTATGTTGCTAATAGAGATATAGGGCCAAGAGAAACAATTACTATAAATGATATAAAAAGTATTACAGTTCCAAAAAATTATGTCTTAGAGAATGCAATTAATAATAAAAATGAAATCATTGGTAAAATCACGACACTTCAAGGATTAATACCAAAGGATTCATTGTTTTATAAGTCACAACTGGAGAAATTTGAAACTCTTCCAGATGCTGCTGTTTCTCTATTAGATAAAAATCAAGTTGCTTTTATATTGACAAATGAAACTGGTGGTTTGGATTTATCATCCTTTACAGTGGGTCAAAGAATTGATATTTATGTTTCTATTGAACAAAGAAATGTAGATCCGATATTTGATTTACTATTAGAGTCGGTGAGAGTTGTGTCTATTAAAGATAGAAAAGGAATTGAAATGAGTGATGAAAGTTCTGGTTCGCCATTTTCATTAACACTCGCCATTGAAAATGAATACATTAGTCTATTATCAATCGCTCGTAAAATAGGTACACTTGAACTTTACGCAACAAATAAGAGTTATGATAAGAAAGAAACAAAACTTAATCAAGAATCTAAGATTTTAGAATATATAAAACAACCGTAATCGCTAGATATCCTCATCAAAAAGAAGTATACTATTTTTAATATTGCAGGAGGGATGAGGAATGTACAATCAAAAGAAAACAAGTGCTTTATTAAAAACCATGTCATTTGAACGATTTGGAGGAACTAAAGAGGAATTAAAATGCGCGAAACTTATTCAAGAGGAATTAAAGAAAATTAAATTAGATAGCAAATTAGAATCATTCCCAGTACAAATGGGGAATATTAAAAAAGCAAAACTTGAAGTTGTTGCACCATTTAAAATGGATATCGAATGCAATGCATATATGTGTTGCGCTAATACACCAGCTAAGGGAATAGAAGCAGATTTCTATTATTTTGAACAAGCAAGTGAAGTCAATGTGAAACAAGCTAAAGGTAAAATTTGTTTAGTGAATGGTTATGTAGGTATGAAACTATATAAAGACTTTGCAAAAGCAGGAGCAATTGCATTAATTTCATTTAATGGAAATATTGATTTTCCAAATGGCTATGATTTAGATCGTAGAGAAATGAGAAAAACATTAGCGGGAATTAAAAATATTCCAGCAGTAAATATTCTTGTAAAAGATGCGATGATGTTAATAGAAAAGAATGTATCGAAAGTAAAATTAACAACTATTCAAGAAACTACAACTGTAAAATCTCATAATGTTGTATGTGATATAAAGGGTACTGAAGGCAGTGATGTGATTGTGCTTACAGCGCATTATGATTCTGTTCGCTTCTCTAAAGGGGCTTATGATAATGCAACAGGATCTGTTTGTTTATATGCTCTTGCGGATTACTTCAGTAAAAATCAACCTAAACATACATTAAGATTTGTTTGGTGTGGATCTGAAGAAAGAGGGTTACTTGGATCTAAAGCATATGTGGAGAAACATAAGAAAGAATTAGATGATATTAAGCTTTGTATTAATATAGATATGATAGGTTCAACGTTGGGTAAACGTATCGCTGTATGTACGTCTGATATGAGTTTAGTGAACTGTATTGATTATTTAGGTAAGGTAGTAGGTTTTCCAATTAGTGCTAAACAAGATGTATACTCAAGTGATTCAACACCTTTCGCAGATGCGGATATTCCAGCTTTATCATTTGCACGGATTACACCAAATGGTGGGGGAGATATTCACCACCGCTATGATGTGTTAGAACATTTATCTGATCGCTATTTATTTGAAGACATTGACTTTATCCTAGAATTCACAAAGCGTATGGCAAATGCATACATTATACCAGTACCAAGAGTTGTTCCTCAAAATATGAAAGATGCAATTGATGCATACTTTTGTAGAGAAAAGGGGGAAAAGAAATAATGTTTAGAGAGTTAAGAAGAAATAAGCAATATTTAACAAACGAAGAATGTATCGCTATTTTAAATAATGCTACTTCAGGTGTTTTGGCGGTATTAGGTGATGAAGATTATCCATATGCAGTGCCTTTAAGTTTTGTATATGATGACAATAAGATTTATTTTCACTGTGCTAAATCAGGACATAAATTAGAAGCTATTCAAAAACATGATAAGGTATCTTTTTGTATCATTGATAAAGATGAAATTATTCCTCAAGAATATACAACTTATTTTAGAAGTGTAATTGTATTTGGAAAAGCACATGTAATTGAAAACGAAGCAGATAAAAGAAAAGCTCTAGGCATTTTGGCAAAGAAATACTCTCCTAAAGAAGTAGGGATAGAACAAGAAATTGATCGTTTCTTTGAATCGGTATGTATGGTTCAAATTGATATTGATCATATGACTGGAAAAGAAGCAAAAGAATTAGCAATGAAAAAATAAAAAAATGAAAGATC
>NZ_JAVWNC010000027.1:0-29555 GCF_036637135.1 Anaerorhabdus sp.
ATGTGTTCAAATGATGATTATGTCTGATTTTTACAATTAAATTTCAATCTAAACTCTTATAATTAATTTAGAAAAGGAGAGTGTAAAAATAGATGAAATTTAATGAAGTAAAAATGCGTGTTTTAGTAAGAAAAGATTATGGTGCATGTTTTGATTTTTACAAAGATATAATTGGATTAGTACCTGTATGGGGAGATCGCAATGGACCATATACAAGCTTTGCAACAAGCATAGATGAAGCACCATGTTTTGCAATATTTGATGGAAGGAACATGGCTATGTTTGATGGGTATACCCAACCTGTATCAGACATTCAACCTGATTCAGTTGTAGCAATCATTCCATCAGAGAATATTGAGGAAGACTATAACAAACTTAAGAATTTGGGCGTCGAATTCTTGAGTGAGCCAAAAACTATAGAAGAATGGGGTATGCGTTGTACTTATTTTAGAGATCCAGAGGGAAATTTATTTGAACTAAATGATGCAAGCACAATGTAGTGGTAATGAATAAGTAACAAAAGGCAAGCTATTTTGTATAGCTTGCCTTTAAAACGATAAAAAAAGAAGATTACTCTTCTTCAGTTTGAATCATTATTAAGCTTCAATTGCGTTAACTGCTTTAGCTAAACGAGCTTTTTGACGAGCAACATAATTGTCATGTTTAATATGACTAGTGATTGCTTTGTCTAATAAAGAGTTAGCTTTGTTTAAAGCAGTAGTTGCTGTTGCTTTATCTTTAGCTGCTACTGCTGCAAGAACGTCTTTAATTGCAGTTTTAAGTGCAGTTTTTTCCCCAGCTTTTGCAACATTTCTCTTTAAGTTAGTAATTGCACGTTTCTTTTGAGATTTGATATTTGCCATTTGTACACCTCCTGTTATTTAACCTCTAGAATTATAACAAACCACGGCTTAAAATGCAAATAAGAGATGCAAGTTTGATAAATTAAATAATTGAGTATAAATTGAGATATGGTGTAAAATACAAAGTTAAAGACTTTAATCTTTCAAGATAAAAGGTTATAATCAACCAAGAGGTGACTATTATGGATAAACCAAGAGTAATATTTATGGGTACACCACAATTTTCATGTGGGATATTGGATACATTAGTAGAAATGGGTGAAAATGTTGTTGCTGTAGTGTCTCAACCTGATCGCAAGGTAGGGAGAAAACAAGAAATACAAGAAACTCCTGTCAAAAAAGCTGCATTAGCTTATGGAATCCCAGTGATTCAACCAGAAAAAATTAAAGAAACACCGGATGATGTTTTAGCGTATAAACCAGATATCATTATTACCTGTGCTTATGGACAATTAATTCCAGAATCAATTTTAACAACTCCTAAATTCAGATGCATTAATGTTCATGCATCATTATTACCAAAATATAGAGGTGGGGCACCAATTCATTGGTCAGTGATTCATGGTGATGCTGAAACTGGGATAACAATTATGTATATGGCAAAAAAGATGGATGCTGGAGATATAATTACTCAACAAAGTATACGTATTGAGGAAATGGATACAACTTCTTCAATGTTTGATAAACTCGAAGTAGTGGGTAAAGAACTACTCAAGAAAACATTACCTTTAATTTATAAGGGTGATTTTGTTTCGATTCCGCAAAAGGAAGAAGAAGTTACTTACGCGTGGAATATTGAAAAGGAACAAGAATTTGTTTCATTTAAAAGAGATGTAACGGTTGTATATAATCACATACGTGGATTAATTAGTTGGCCAGTGGGACATGGACTCCTGGAAGGAAAGAAAATTAAGTTACATAAAGTTCATCGAATTTTGAAACAACACCAAGATCAACCAGGTCTATGTATAGGCTTGATTGATGATGGCTTTGTTGTTGCATGTGAGGGGGGTTACATCTATATTGATGAACTCCAACTTGAAGGAAAATCAAAAACATTAGCCAAAGATTTTTATCATGGACAAGGTAAAAATTATGTTGGAAAGTTTTTTGAATAACATTGACTTCAAGATTGAAAAAGGGTATTATCTTCAAGGATACCTTTAAGATAGCACGAGATGCTATTAAGGAAGTACAGTAATGGAATGATTACGAGTCTTTTTACTTAAGGGTAAAAGGGCTCTTTTTTTTCGATAGGTATCCAATGAGGAGGGTACGATGAAAAAAAATAAGTTAGCGATTCAAATGTTTATTGGTATGATTTGTGGTTTAGTAGTAGGTGGAGGATTTTTATTTTTGCGAGAAAATTTACTTGCAAATGGAAATGCAGACTTGTGGACGACAATCAATAATCTATTATTTATCGATATTTCACAAGAGGGGGCAACACAAGGTATTGGTATTTTATTTATCATAGGACAATTATTTGTCAATGCATTACAAATAATTATTGTTCCAATGGTATTCACATCTATTGTTATTGCAATGTGTCGCATCACTGATACAAAGAAATTAGGTAGAATTTCATATAAGACAATTCTATTATTTGCACTTACAGGATTCATCGGAATTTTATTTGCAGGTATTGTGGGAATGGTTATCTACAATATGGGATTATTCAATGTAGCAGTAGAAGGACTTAATGCTGCAACAGGTTCAACAGGGAGTAATCCATTAAATGTATTCTTAGGTATTATTCCAAATAACTTACTTGCTGCATTCTCATCAAATGGTAAAGTATTATCAGTTGTATTTGTTGCGGTTGTAATTGGATTAAGTATTAATGTATTAGATGGTAAAGTTACAGTTCTTAAGAAAATTTGTGAAGAAGTAAATGAAATTATCACGATTTTCTTAACATTTGTTATTACTAAATTTGGACCATTCGCAATCTTTGCTCTACTTACACGAACATTTGCGATTTATGGTGTTGAACATTTAAGACCAGCATTAACCTATGTTGTTACTACTGTTGTATGTTTATTAATTTATTTAGTTATTGGGTATGCTTCATATATTTCATTACTTGCGAAGTTAAATCCAATTCCTTACTTAAAAAAGATTACAAAAGTATCGGTATTTGGATTCTCAACATCATCAAGTGCTGCAACATTACCAATGAATATTCAAACGACTGTTGAAGAACTTGGAGTTAAAGATGAAGTTGCATCTTTTGTCTTGCCATTAGGAATGACAGTGAATATGAATGGTACTGCTATCATGCAAGTTATTGCGACAATCTTTATTGCTGCAAGTGCCGGGTATGATATTAATTTCATGAGTATTATCTTTATTGGTGTATTAGCTCTAATAGCAAGTGTGGGGACACCCGCAGCACCTGGAGCAGGTGCAGTTATCTTATTTACAGTATTAAGTGGTATGGGTTTTACAAATGATGCTGCTATCTTAGCATATTCACTCATTCTTGCGATTAACCGTCCAATTGAAATGCTAGTTACTTCGTTGAATGTTGTAGGAGATAGTACTACTGCTATAATTGTAGCTAAAAGTGAAAACTTATTTGATGAAGACATCTATAATAGCTAACAGTTGAAGAAATTCAACTGTTTTTCTTTCTTGTTTGAATTAGTTTTGTTATAATAGTCTAGCACATGTTAGGAGGTGTTTTCATGGATCAATCCAAAATCCGAAATTTTTCAATCATTGCACATATTGACCATGGAAAGTCAACGCTTGCAGATCGTATCTTAGAACTTACGCAAACAGTTCAACTTCGTGATATGACAAACCAAATTCTTGATTCTTTGGATTTAGAAAGAGAACGAGGAATTACGATTAAACTAAATGCAGTACAATTAAAATATAAAGCACAAGATGGAGAAGAGTATTTATTTCATCTAATCGATACACCAGGTCACGTCGATTTCACGTATGAAGTATCACGTTCATTAGCGGCGTGTGAAGGTGCTGTGTTGGTTGTGGATGCAGCACAAGGAATAGAAGCACAAACACTTGCGAATGTTTACCTTGCACTCGATAATAATCTTGAAATTATCCCAGTCATTAACAAAATAGATTTGCCAAGTGCAGATCCCGAACGCGTAAAGCATGAAGTTGAAAATGTTATTGGCTTAGATTGTTCAGAGGCACCATTAATATCCGCAAAGAGTGGATTAAATGTTGATCAAGTGTTGGAAAGTATTGTGAAACATGTTCCATCACCAAAAGGAAATCCTAATTCACCATTACAAGCACTTATCTTTGACTCAATTTATGATTCTTATCGTGGGGTAATTACCTTTGTGCGTATTAAAGAAGGTACGCTCAAAGTAGGGGATAAGATTCGTTTTATGGCTACGAAAGCTGAATATGAAATCTTAGAATGTGGAGTACGTAATCCAAAAGAGGTTAAACTGACTGAATTATCATGTGGTATGGTTGGATGGTTCGCTGCTTCAATCAAATCAGTACAAGATGTTCATGTAGGTGATACAGTAACGACTTGCCAAAATCCATCAATTGAACCACTTGTGGGGTATCGTAAAATGAATCCAATGGTTTATTGTGGATTGTATCCAACGGATGCAGATAAATATAATGATTTAAGGGATGCATTAGAAAAATTGAAATTAAATGATGCAGCACTTCAATATGAAGCAGAAACATCTCAAGCGCTTGGCTTTGGATTCCGCTGTGGGTTCTTAGGTTTACTCCATATGGATGTCATTCAAGAAAGACTTGAAAGAGAATATAACTTAACACTTATTGCGACTGCACCAAGTGTTATCTACAATGTATATCTTACAGATGGATCGATGCTAACGATTGATAACCCGGCTCATATGCCTGAGGTTCAACGTATTGAACGAATCGAAGAACCATATGTCAAAGCTGAAATCATGGTTCCTAATGACTATGTAGGACCTGTCATGGAACTTTGTCAAAATAAACGTGCAGTTTATAAAGAAATGCATTATATTGATGACGGAAGAAATCAATTAGAATATGAAATTCCATTAGGAGAAGTTGTATTCGACTTCTTTGATCGATTGAAATCAGTAACAAAAGGATATGCTTCATTTGATTATGAACTTATTGGATATCAACCAGGTAAACTTCAAAAGATGGATATCTTGTTGAATGGTGAGGTTATTGATGCACTGAGTATCATTGTCCACAAGGATTTTGCTTACAATCGCGGAAATGCGATTACCGTAAAATTAAAAGACTTGATACCTAGACAACAATTTGAAATACCTATTCAAGCGGCAGTAAATGGAAAAGTCATTGCTCGAACTAATATTAAATCATTACGTAAAAACGTTTTGGCTAAATGTTATGGTGGAGATATAACACGTAAAAAGAAATTATTAGAGAAACAAAAAGAAGGTAAAAAACGAATGAAGTCTGTGGGTTCAGTTGAAATTCCACAAGAGGCTTTCATGGCTGTACTTTCTATGGATGAAAATTAGGTTAGTGAGAAATCACTAATCTTTTTTTATTTTTAGTGTTGACAGAAATAGCCATAGTGTATATAGTGTATATATACACTATGGAGGTGAGCGATGAAGATACTTTTATATAAAGAAGATAAAGATCCATTTTATCTGCAAATTGTAAAACAAATCAAAACACAAATTCTCAATCATTCACTCTCTGCAGGCGATTGCTTACCATCAATGCGCATGTTGGCAAGTGATTTAAGAATTAGTGTAATCACAACAAAAAGAGCTTATGAGGAGCTAGAAAAAGAAGGGTTCATTGTTACTGTATTAGGAAAAGGTACTTTTATTACTGATAAAACGGTAAATGTCATCAGTGATGAGCATCAAAGAGAATTCAATAAAGCAGTGGACGAATTATTACTACATGGCAAAGCGCTACAATATTCAATCGATGATATTGTAGTAAAAATTAAGGAAAGAGGTAAATAACATGCTAAAATGTGAAAATGTCAGAAAAGAATTCACAGGATTTACATTAAATAACATTAATTTAGAAATACCAGAAGGTTCAATTATGGGACTCATTGGTGAAAATGGAGCAGGTAAATCTACATTGATATCGTGTATTCTAGGAAGTATACTTAAAACTTCAGGTTCTATTAAGATATTTGGAAAAAGCCAAGAAAGTTTAACTCGATATGATAAAGAAGACATAGGCGTTGTTCTAAGTGAATCTACATTGAATTCATTATTAACTTGTAAAGATATCAATTGCATTATGAAAGCAATGTATACTCGATGGGATTCAAATTATTTCTTTGAATTTTGTAAGAAACATAATTTAGCGTTGAATAAGAAAATTAAGGATTTTTCTAAAGGTATGCAAATGAAATTGAGCATTAACATAGCATTATCTCATAATCCTAAACTTCTAGTTCTAGATGAAGCAACTTCAGGGCTAGATCCTGTAGCACGTGATGAATTACTTGATATTTTCTTTGATTTTGTAAAAGAAGGAAATCGTTCTATTTTAATTAGTTCACATATTTTAAGTGATTTAGAAAAAATATGTGATACGATTACATTTATTTCAAAAGGTGAAGTTAAACTGAGTGAAGAAAAAGATGAACTAGAACAAAAATATTGCATCATCAAATGTGATGAAGAAATTTTGAAAACAATGAATAAAAAAGACATCATTGGTATTCGTAAGAATCCATATGGTATTGAAGCTTGTATACTAAGAGAATCATGCCCAAGTGGTATGATGAGTGATAATGCAAATATGGAAGATATTATGGTGTTTGCAAGCAAGGGGGTAAATTTATGAAAGCAGCAATAATTAAAGATTTTCTATCTTGTCGTTTATACCTTAAAACATATGCAGTGTTTTCATTGGTATTCATGGTAGTAGGTATCGTTACAAATAATCCATTCTATTCAGCAGGTATTTTCATGATTGTTCCTGTAATGTGTTTGACTTCTACATTTGCACTAGATGAAAATTCGAAATGGGAAAGACTGGCATTATGTTCAACATTAAGTAGAAAAGACTTAGTCAATGCAAAATATGCAGTAGGTTTCATACTTATGATAGTTGGGTTTGCGTTGAATCTATTTACAATAACATTTGTAACTAAAGTATTTCTTGATTCCATCGCAACAAGTGCAGTATTTATGATTTTATCATTATTTTACATGAGTGCATTGATTCCTCTTATGTTTAAGTTTGGTGCAGAAAAATCAAGAATATATACAATGGGTATATTAGTTGTCCCTGCAGTAATCGTTCTCGGTTTAGTTAGTTTATTTGAAACAAGAATGGATATGATTTTATCGAATCCTATACTCTTGATTTCGGGATTGGTTATCTTATTTATTGTGTTGTTAATTATCTCATATTTCATTTCAATAAAAATCGTGAGTAAAAAAGATTACTAGAAGTTGCTGATTTCAGCAACTTTTTCTTATTCTTAAGTAAATTGTAAGAATTTGCATAGTAAATCGTTTGATTTATAGTTTAAACTATTAAATAGAGGGATAGTTATGGATAAGAAAACAATTGTAGTCGTAGATGATGAAAAAGAGATTGCAGACCTAATTGAAGTATATTTAGTAAATGAGAATTATAACATTTACAAATTTTATAATGGGAAAACAGCTCTCAATTTTATTAATGAAAATGAAGTTGATTTAGCATTACTTGATGTTATGTTGCCTGATATGGATGGCTTTACCTTATGTAAAACAATAAGGGAAAGATTTTTATTTCCGATTATGATGGTTACGGCTAAGGTAGAGGATATGGATAAGATAACAGGTTTAACTTTAGGAGCGGATGATTATATTACAAAACCGTTTAATCCTTTAGAATTGGTTGCTAGAATTAAAACTCAACTACGTCGGTATACACGATACAATCAAAGTGATAAAGAAAAAGATAATTTAGAGATTGGTATTCGTGCATTGCAAATATGTAAGACAAATCGTAAATGTCACTTAAATGGAAAAGAAATTGCACTTACACCAATTGAGTTTGATATACTTTGGTACCTTGCAGAGCGTCAAGGTAAAGTTATTCCGACAGAAGAACTATTTGAACAAGTATGGAAAGAAAAATACTTTGATAGTAATAATACCGTCATGGCACATATTGCAAGATTGAGAGATAAAATGGAGGAACCTACACGTAAACCAAAATATGTAAAAACCGTGTGGGGAGTGGGGTATACAATTGAATAAGAAGAATAATCAATTAGCGAATCAAATTCTATTACAATATATTGTTACCTTAATTATCTTTATTGTAGGTATACCATTATTAATTGTTCTTGCAATAATGATTGCATCAAATCAAACATGGTATGCAAATGATCCATTATACAAATTACTCCGATCAATGATGGATTATTTTTTCATTATTATTGGATTTATTTATGTATCTGGAATTCTTGGAATTACAATCTATTTTATGAGAAAACCAATTGAATATATGGATGAGGTTGTGGAAGCAGCAAGGACTTTAGCAAATCCAAAAGATGAAGTGATTTATTTATCAAAAGCACTAGGGAGCATTGAAGTTGAACTTAATTTGGCAAGAGAACAGGGTATAAGGAATGCAATGGTTGCAAGAGAATCTGAACAAAGGAAAAATGATCTTGTTATCTATTTAGCACATGACTTAAAAACTCCACTAACTAGTGTTTTAGGATATCTATCCTTACTAAAGGAAGAACCAGATCTTACACCAGAGACTAGAGCGAAATATACAAATATAGCATTTGAAAAAGCTGAGCGATTAGAATACTTGGTAAATGAATTTTTTGATATTACGCGATTTAATCTAACAACACAAATCTTACAAACAGAAAAAGTAAATTTGAGTTTTATGCTAGAACAAATCTGCTTTGAATTCTCGCCAATTTTAAAAGAAAAGAATTTAACATTTGATTTACATATTGATCCAAATGTTGAATACATTTGTGATTCGAATAAGTTAGAGCGTGTATTTGATAATTTAATTAGAAATGCGATTAATTATAGTTATGATGATACTCAAATAACTCTCTCACTGAATGAAACCAATGAAAGCGTGGAAGTTAAAGTATTGAATCAAGGAAAAACAATTCCCAAAGAAATTAGTAATCGTATTTTTGAACAGTTCTTTCGTCTTGATACATCACGTCAATCAACAACTGGTGGAACAGGATTAGGATTAGCTATAGCAAAAGAAATCATTGAATTACATAAGGGAGAAATCCAAGTGAAAAGTGAGAATGAAGAAATTGAATTCACGATTCAATTGCCAAAGGAGTTGTAAGTGTTTCGTAAGAAACACTTACGTATTCTGTTAGAAACTATCATATTTAATTCAAATACAAGAGTCTCAATTTTTGTACGATAAGTATAGAAAGTTGGGACTTTTTATTTTCCTAAGAGGTACGGCATGAGAAAACGATTAACGCAAGTATTTCCATTTTTATTACCAATCCGTAAGAAGCAAAAACTATTTTGTTTCTATACAAAAATGAGTTTAGATTCAAATACTTATGTAAAAGAGGTTATGAAAACAACGCTACCATTTGTTCAATATGAAACAACATCACAATTAATAAATAAGAACACGGGTTTCGATATTAAGTATCAAGAAAACAAGGTGTTTAATCTTATTCTCGCTATTGAACCAATAGATGGAATTATGATAAAACCAACGGAAACTTTCTCCTTGTGGAGATTAATTAGATACGCTGATAAGGTTACTCAATATAAAGAAGGTTTAACAGTTGTGAATGGAGAAACAATTGCATCAGTGGGTGGAGGTTTATGCCAATTAAGTAATTTACTTTTCGATTTATTTCTACATTCACCATTAACAATTATAGAAAGGCATGGACACCGTATGAAAGAGTTTCCTGAATTATCAAATCATATAGTAAAAGGAATAGATGCAACGATTGCAGAAGGATGGTTAGATTTAAAAGTTGTAAATGAGACAAATCGAACATATCAAGTGAAATTAAATATTCAAAATAATGAAATAACAGCGACATTATATTGTGATAAAGAACCTGAATATGATTATGAAATCATCAATGATCATCTACATTATTTCTATAAAGATAAACAATGCATTGAAGAAGTTGATGTTATAAAAGTAATCAAAAGTCGAACAAATAATGAAAGTGTGAGAATAGAAAAATGCTATACAAATCGATGTATCATCGCATACGAACTACCAAGTGAAATTAAAGTTGAGGGAGAAAAGTAATGAAGAATATTGGAATTATATTTGGTGGAAAATCACCAGAATATAGGGTTTCATTAGAATCGGTTACATCAATACTAAATGAAATGAATAAGGAACTATACAATCCTATCTTAATTGGTGTCTCGAAAGAGGGTACTTGGTATAAGTTTAATGGCGATATAGCAAAAATTGTAGAAGATACATGGGTCAATCATGATGATTGTATACCTTGTTTATTATCACCCAATCCTGCTGATTCAAAGCTACTTGTATTGAAACAAAATAAAATAGAATCGATTGTTCTAGATGCGGTATTTCCGATAATGCATGGTGCAAATGGAGAAGATGGAACAATACAAGGGTATATAAAATTATCAGGTATTCCCATTGTGGGTTGTGATATTTTGGCATCAGCGCTATGCATGGATAAATATCGTTCTCATCAACTTATTTCTAATGAAGGAATCCAATGTGCAAAAAGTCATGTTTTTAATCAATCCACAATTCATTTGATTTCGGTATATTGTGATGAAATTGGATATCCATGTTTCATGAAACCTGTGAATGCAGGATCATCGTTTGGTATCAGTAAGGTAAATAACAAAACAGAATTAAAACAAGCAATTGATCTAGCGTTTCAATATGATCATGAAATTATTGTTGAAGAATTTATCAATGGGTTTGAAGTAGGTTGCGCAATTATTGGAGATAAAAACCTTATAGTAGGTAGAATCGATGAAATTGAATTATCAGAAGGTTTCTTTAACTTTGATGAAAAATATACACTTAAAACATCCTCAATTCATGTGCCTGCACGAATTAGTATTGAAAAAGAAGAAGAAATAAAAGAAACAGCAAAAAGAATTTATAAAGCATTAGGATGTTCAGGGTTTGCACGAGTTGATTGTTTTATCAATCAAAAGAGTGAAATTATGTTTAATGAGGTAAACACAATTCCAGGATTTACTGCTCATAGTCGCTTTCCATCCATGTTAAAAGCGATAGGGTATACATTTCAAGAGATAATCACCATGGTTATTGAGGAGGCATTCAACAATGAAGAAAGTTAAATATACACGTGATATCATTCATACTGGATATTGTATCCTTGTAAATCAATTTCACCCCTATGTTGAAAACAAATGTCTTATGAATTTAGTTCCTCTACAATATGAGCCAACTATTTATTTAAATATGGATGCGAATGATGCGTTAAATCAGATTATGGAAAAAATCAATGGATGGGATTCAATTGTTCCAATAAGTGGTTATCGTTCATTTGAGGAACAATCAAAACTTTATAAGCAATCTCTATTAGAAAATGGTGAAGAGTTTACTTCAAAATTTGTAGCTCTTCCAGGTTGTAGTGAACATCAAACGGGTCTTGCGATTGATTTAGCACTAAAAACAGATGATATTGATTTCATCTGTCCTGATTTTCCATATGAAGGAGTTTGTCAAAGGTTTAGAGATTTAGCTCCCCTGTATGGATTTATCGAACGATATGGAAAAAAAGTTGAATCAATTACACATATCGCGCATGAACCATGGCATTTTAGATATGTTGGTTACCCACATTCTTTGATTATGAAAGAATTAGGTATGTGTTTAGAAGAATATTGTGAGTATATTCAAACCAGACTTGATGATGAAAATGTATTGGTATATAAGAAAGATGATGAAAGTTGTGAGGTAAGTTATATACCTTGTGTTGATAATGAATTAGAAGTGATGATGGACGATAAGAGTAAATGGTCTTTATCTGGTGATAATTGCGAAGGACTGATCTATGTACAATTTAGATAGAGAATACGGTGGATTTGATGTATTCAAATTCTTTGCATCTATTTTAGTTATTACAGTACATGTTGGTCCATTGTTACAAATCAATTCTCAGCTTAATTTCCTATTAACGGGTATTTTAGCACGCATCGCTGTACCATTCTTTATGATGGTAACTGGTTTCTTTGTATTAGCTCCAGCACTAAATAAAGGGAGTACTAGTAAAATAAGAACTTCAATTCAAAAAGAAATGAAGTTGTATGTCCTAGCGATATTGATTTATTTACCACTTAATATTTATGCAAATCAATTACCAGCACTTAATCCATTGGCGATATTCAAATTTTTATTAATGGATGGTACTTTTTATCATTTATGGTATTTTCCATCAATGATCATTGGACTCATTATTACATCTTTGTTATGCAAAAAATTTTCGGCTAAGATGGTCTTGTATATCAGTTTTATTTTATTTGGAATCGGGTTGTTTGGAGATAGTTATTTTGGTTTTATAATCAATAATGATGTAATAAAAGGTATTTATGATATTGGGTTCATCTTTTATGAATATACAAGAAATGGCATATTTTATGCACCGGTATTCTTGATGTTAGGTGCAATTTTGCACTCACGAAAAACAATTAATAAACAAAATTATTCTTTACTATTTTTTGTTATTAGTTTATTTCTTATGATATTTGAAGGAATATATTTGGAAATAAATCAAATGACGCGACACAATAGTATGTATTTATTTTTAATTCCAACAATGATTTTCTTATTTGATTATTTAAGAAATCTCAAAATGAAGAATCATATTTATTTGCGAAAAATGTCCACATGGATTTATATACTTCATCCTTTTATAATTGTGATCATACGCGGAATTGCGAAAGTATTAAATATGTCTTCAATTCTAGTTCATAATAATCTAGTGTTATTTATTTTATGTACTGTTTGTTCTATATTGGTATCGTATGTGATTGTTAAGTGCTCATCTAACGATAATCAAAGAAATAAGAAAACACGTTCATGGATAGAAATTAGTGAATCTGCATTAAATCATAATATCAACGTATTAAAGCAAAAACTACCAAGCGGATGTAAACTTATGCCAGTATTAAAGGCAGATGGTTATGGGCATGGAGCAATACAAATTGCTAAAATATTAAGTAAACAAAAAATCAAGATGTTTTGCGTCGCTACAATTGATGAGGGAATTGAACTTAGAAGAGCATTTATACAAGGAGACATTCTGATACTAGGGTATACACCTTTAGAAAGAATCAATGAAATAAAGAAATATAGACTAACTCAAACGCTTGTAGACTATCAATATGCATATTCGATAAATCAAATGAATAAAAACATCAAGGTTCATATTGCAATAGACACAGGTATGCATCGTTTAGGAATTCCTTCAAATGAAATCAATCGAATTATAGAAGTCTTGAAGATGAAAAAAATTGGTATTAAAGGTATTTTTACTCATTTGTGTTGTGCAGATGGTTTAGATGAACAAAGTAAAGAATTTACGTGTTTACAAATTGATCGATTTAAGGAGTGTGTAAATAAGATAGGTAAAACTTTAGGTAAAGTTCCGAATCAACACATCCAATCAAGTTATGGATTGATTAACTATAGTTTAGATCAAGTTGATTATGCCCGGATAGGTATTGCATTATATGGAGCAATTGAATGTCAACAAATGAAACTAAAACCTGTCCTGTTTTTAAAATCGCGTATTACAACCATTAAACGGCTCCAACAAGGTGAAGGTGCAGGTTATGGGCAAATGTTTAAAGCTAATCATTCAATGAAAATTGCGATTGTAGCAATTGGTTATGCAGATGGATTATCAAGACTGTTGTCATGTGAAAAAGGGAATGTAATCATTCACGATCAAGTAGTTCCAATCATTGGGAGAATCTGCATGGATCAATGTATGATTGATATAACAAACGTTAATGATGTTCAGGTAGATGATGAAGTTATCTTGATTGGTTCATCTGAATCATGTCAAATTACAGTGACAGATGTTGCGAATGAGTCCAATACAATACCCAATGAAACGTTAGTTCAATTAAAAAGTAGATTACCTCGTATATTAGTTAATTAAGATGCAAAAGATTATGGTAAAATAAACTTGAGGTATTCCAATGAAAGCTTTATATATCCATGTACCATTTTGCGATACAATTTGTGCATATTGCGATTTTTGCAGAGTTAAAAGCAGTCAACCTATTATAGAAAAATGGTTGGATGCTTTTCAAGTAGAAGTAGAAGATCGTTTAATTGAAAATGAATATGACACAATATATATTGGTGGGGGAACTCCAACTTGTTTAAATGAGGTTCAACTGGAACGTTTACTTAAATGTATTCAACCCTATACCAAGAATGTTGAAGAATATACAATAGAAATTAATCCGGAAACACTAACGCTTAAAAAATGTTCTATTTTAAAAAAGTATGGCATAAATCGAGCAAGTATTGGTGTGCAAACTGTAAATGAGGATTTATTAAAATTAATCAATCGTAAACATACAAAAGAAGAAGTTATACAATGTATTAAATGGTTGAAGAAAAAGGGAATTACGAACATTTCTTGTGATTGTATGTATTCTTTGCCAACGCAAACAATAAGTGATGTGGAAGATACACTAGCATTCATTAGTTCTCTAGATATTCCTCATGTTTCTATTTATAGTTTAACCATTGAAGAGAATAGTCAATTTAAAAAAGATGGTTACTCATCTCTGGATGAAGATATGGAAGCAGATATGTATGAGTTCATTATCAAGTATTTAGAAAGTCATTGGTTTATTCAATATGAAATCAGTAATTTTGCTAAGCCAGGATATGAATCTGCACATAATATGCATTATTGGAAATATGATGATTTTGTTGGTTTATCAATAGGTGCTAGTGGTAAAGAAGAAAACTGTCGTTATGATTGTACAACTAATTTTATGGAATATTTCCGACATAATTATTTCAAAGAAATAATCCCGTTATCTCAAGGAGATCAAATGTTCGAATTCATTATGATGGGATTACGATTAAAAAATGGATTTGATATGAATGATTTCAAAAAGAGATTTCAATATGAATTTAGTGAAGTATATAAAAAAGAACTACAAGAAGCAATGGATAGAAATCTGCTTGTAGTTCAACAAAATAAAGTTAAATGCAGTGAACAAGGTTATAAAATTTGTAACACTGTGATCGAAATGTTTATGAAGGACAACAATTAAGTTGTCTTTTATTTTTGATATTGCTTAATAATTGCTTGTGTACCTAAGTCTTCATCACCTTGAATCATCATATCTTGATATAAATCACGTACAATTTTAAGGATTGGTAATTCTAATTTTTCATCTTCTGCACCTTGAATCGCAATATTCATGTCTTTCACAAAGTGTTTAATGAAGAATCCAGGAGCATAATCTTCAACAATCATCTTAGGACCATTATTACTCATTTGCCAACTGCCTGCAGCACCTGCGCTAATTGCACTGAGCATAGTTTGAGGATCTAATCCCATTTTATTTGCGTAGGCAATCGCTTCAGCAACGCCTGAAACAGCTCCAGCAATAGCGATTTGATTTGCCATCTTTGTATGTTGACCACATCCAGCATGACCACAATAGATTATATTTTTACCCATACTGTTAAAGATAGGTAGACACTCATCAAATATTTGCTTATTACCACCTACCATAATTGATAAAGTACCATTTTTAGCACCGATATCTCCACCAGAGACAGGGGCATCAAGAACATGGATATCTTTCTTTTTACCTTCTTCTTCAAGTTTTTCAGCAAGCTTAGGACTAGAAGTTGTCATATCAATTAATGTTGCGCCAGATTTTGCAAATTGAAATACTTTGGTTGATACTTCTTCAACATCACTTGGTAAACCAACGATCATAATAATAATGTCAGATTCCTTTACACAAGTTTCGATTGTTTCACAAAAGATAGCCCCCTCATTTTCAAGTTCTTTTGCTTTAGCAGCTGTACGATTATAGACTGCAACTTCATAATTATTCTTTAGTAGATTACGTACCATGGAAGCACCCATAACACCTGTACCAATAAATCCTATTTTTTTCATAATTTCACCTCAACTACTATTATACATATCTTTTCGATTGATGATGAACAAATATTTACCGGTTATTCTAATTAATAATCATTAAATGATAACTTGAATTAGTAGTAAATAACAGGTATAATCAACTCAGCGAGGTGAGAGCATGAGCAGTACACAAAAATAAGAAAAATTAAATTGTGCTTATTTTTGTAAACCTTCATTTAGGAGGTGATTTCATGCTTGAACTAAAGAATTTAACAATCACTACTCATAAGAATAGAGTATTACTAAAGAATTTTAGTTTTGTGTTAAATAATAATGATAAAATCGCGATAATTGGAGAAGAAGGTAATGGTAAAAGTACCTTGCTTCAGGCTATCGTGGATATTAACTTAGTAAAAGATTATGTAAATGTCGAAGGTCATATAAACAAAAATAATGCACGATGCGGGTATTTAACGCAATCAATGAATCCAATTTGGAATGATTGCGATGTTTTTGAGTTTCTAATTAAAGAAAGTCCAAAAGATGAAATTAGTATCGAACAGTATAATCAAATGAATGAACTTACTCGGTGCTTAACCGAAGTTGATTTAGATGTTAATTATTTAATGGATACGAAGTTGATTAAAACATGCAGTGGTGGTGAAAAAGTTAAACTACAGCTTGCGAAATTATTGTATCAAAATCCTGATTTCTTGTTATTGGATGAACCGACTAATGATTTAGATTTAAGAACATTAATCTGGTTAGAAGAATTTATTAAAAATCAAAGTAGACCGATTTTATTTATTTCACATGATGAAACATTATTAGAAAATTGTGCAAATGGGATTATTCATCTGGAACAACTTAAACGAAAGACAGAAAGTTCATGGACAGTAGAACATATTGGATATACAGATTACTGTGAGAAAAGGAATTATAACATTGATCGTACAAACCGGATTGCATCAAAAGAAAAGGCTGAATACAATAAACAGTTAGAACGGTATCGTAAATTATACCAACGTGTTGATCATGAATTAAATTCAGTATCAAGACAAAACCCTCATGGAGGACAACTACTTAAAAAGAAAATGAAGAGTGTCAAGTCATTAGGAAAACGTTTAGAAAATAAAGAATTATCTAGCAAGATAGAACCTGAAGAAGCGATAGAATTATTTTTTGATGATGTTCGTATTCATGCCAATAAAATTATTTTAGATTATCATTTGGATTTGTTGATGATGAAGGAAAGAGTATTATGCAATGATATTAATCTTCATGTAAAAGGGAATGAACACATTGTTATCATTGGACAAAATGGAATAGGGAAAACAACATTAATCAAGAAATTAATGGAAACCTTGAGAAATAGGCATGATATCAAAGTAGGATATTGTCCTCAAAATTATGGTGAACTATTACCAATGAAAGAAACACCAATCAACTTTCTACTAAGCAACCTTGAATATACAATGAAGTCGAAAGTACAAACATATTTAGGGTCACTCAAATTTACTGCAGAAGAAATGGAACATCCAATGGAAAATCTAAGCTATGGACAGCGTTGTAAGATTTTGTTGGTATACTTAGTGATTCATCAATTTGATGTACTTATTTTAGATGAGCCTACGCGAAATATGAGTGCTTTATCTACTCCGGTTCTAAGAAAAATATTTAGAGATTTCAAAGGATGTATTATAAGTATTTCTCATGATCGTAAGTTTATTGATGAGGTATGTGATACAGTTTATGAAATGAAAGATGGTCAATTTTTAAAATTAGATTAATGTTGAGGACTGGTTTAATGAAGAAGAAAGGGATAATTTTAATCATAATAGTAATTTTAGCTATAGTAGGTGGATTGGAATTGCTATATCGTAACAATGTAATACCACACAACAAGTATACAAATGAAGATTTTGGAATAAATCAATATCAAAGTGAGATAGATTTGGATCAAGATGGAATTGATGATCAAACAGATATTCTTCAAAGTGCTTTTAGTTATGTAATGACTAAACCTAAGTATAAGAGCAAATACTATGAAACCGGATACCCAAATGATGGGTTTGGAGTATGCACTGATGTAGTTGCGTTTGCATTAAAAGATGCAGGTTATGATTTGCAATATTTAGTTAATGAAGATATAAAAATGAATCCACAAGACTACAATATAAAAACTCCAGACGTCAATATTGACTTTAGACGAGTACGCAACTTGAATCAATACCTTTCAAATCATGCAATAAGCTTAACATTAGACACTAATCAAAATAGTGAGTGGTCTGGTGGAGATATTGTGGTCTTTAAAGGTCATATTGGAATAGTTTCAAGTAATAGAAATAACCAAGGAGTACCATTTGTAATTCATCACAATAGCCAATTTCAATTTCATTATGAAGAAGATATTTTAATGTACTGACATGATATTATTGGACATTTCGGATAAGTTAAACAGTAGGGAGATAATTTAATGATAAATTAAGCTTGTTTCAAGCGGATATTAGCTATTAATACTTGCGTAAGGGTAGGTTTCATGGTATATTTATAAAGCTTTTGTACTGGGTTGTTTGACTCCTCGTCGATATTCTCGGTTCATTAGGTCAGTGAAATTAGGAGGAAAAACAATGTTAACTAAAACTGAAAAGACTCAAATTATTAAAGATTATGCTCGTTTTGAAGGGGATACAGGATCTGCTGAAGTTCAAGTTGCAGTATTAACTGCACAAATCAACAATCTTACTGAACACTTAAAAGAACATAAGAAAGACTATCATTCAACACGTGGATTAATGAAGATGGTTGGACGTAGAAAAAATTTCTTGGCTTATTTACGTGAAAACGATGTAAACCGTTACCGTGAATTAGTACAACGTTTAGGATTAAGAAAATAATTAAATTAAGAAGCTTTGGCTTCTTTTTTTGTTCGTTTGAGTGATTTTTGTATAGAAAATCACTTTTGTTGTATAAAAGAGCACATTCCTTGTAAATGATACAAAGTATCGATAAACTTGAATTACAAGATACAGATAAAGTATCTAAAGGAGAAAAATATGTCGGATCATAAAAAATTAACAAATGAAGTAGGAGCCCCTGTTAGTGATAACAATCATACATTAACGGTTGGAGAAAGAGGACCAGTATTATTGCAAGATAACTGGTTAATTGAAAAATTAGCACACTTTGATCGTGAAGTAATTCCTGAAAGAAGAATGCATGCAAAGGGTAGTGGTGCCTTTGGTGTATTTAAATCGACACAGGATGTTTCAAAATATACAAAAGCAAAATTATTTGAACAAAACAAAGAAACACCAGTCTTTGTACGTTTCTCAACTGTTGCGGGAGAAAGAGGAGCAGCGGATGCAGAACGTGATATCCGTGGATTTGCATTGAAGTTCTACACTGAAGAAGGAAACTGGGATTTAGTTGGGAATAACACACCCGTATTTTTCTTAAGAGATGCGATGAACTTTCCTGATTTAAATAGAGCAGTTAAACGTGATCCTCGTACAAACATGAGATCTGCACAAAATAACTGGGATTTCTGGACACTTTTACCAGAAGCGTTTCATCAAATCACAATAACGATGTCTGACCGTGGTATTCCGTATAGTTATCGCCATATGCATGGTTTCGGAAGTCATACATATAGTTTATTAAATGAAAATAATGAACGAGTATGGGTGAAATTTCATTTTAAGACTCAACAAGGAATTAAAACTTTAACAGATGATGAAGCTGCAAAAATTGTAGCAAATGATCGTGAAAGTCATCAACGTGATTTATATGAAAGTATTGAAAAAGGTGAATATCCAAAATGGACTTTATACTTCCAAATCATGAGTGAAGAGCAAGCAAACAATCATAAAGAGAACCCATTTGATATCACAAAAGTCTGGAGTCAAAAGGAATATCCATTGATTGAGGTTGGTGTACTCGAATTAAATCGCAATCCTGAAAACTATTTTGCAGAAGTAGAACAAGCTGCTTTTAGTCCTTCACACCTTGTGCCAGGCATTGGGTTATCACCAGATAAATTATTACAAGGACGTTTATTTGCATATGGTGATACTCAACGTTATCGTTTAGGTGTTAACCATGATCAAATACCTGTGAATAAAGCACGTGTTGATGTTCATAGTTCACATCGTGATGGAAGTATGCGTGTTGATGGTAATTATGGTTCTACTGTTGCCTACCATCCAAACAGCATGGGTATATGGAGTGAGCAACCATCAGTTCGTGAACCAGGTTTAAGTACACAAGGTGATGTGTACCACTATGATCCAAAGGCAGATTTAACAGATGATTGTTTCCGACAAGGTGGAGATTTATACCGTTTAATGAGTGAGGAACAAAAACAAGCTTTAATCGAAAATACAAAAAACAACATCATGTCAGTAACTGAAAATATTAAGTATCGTCATGCAGTGCATTGTTACTTGGCTGATATTGATTATGGTACAAGATTTACTAAAGCATGTAATTTGGATTTAGAAAAAGTAATTGAACTATCAAAATTACCTAATCAAGAATTAATCAATGCGACTTTATAAGAGTTCACATTGCTTGAAAGAAATTACACTTCTCGGTATGATATTATTGTAATTATTATTGAAACCGAGGTGATATTCCATGAAAGAGGTAAGAAATACGAATCAAAAAGACATTATCAAACAAGTAATAATGGATAATAAAGATCATTTAACTGGTGATCAAATATATGATAAGGTTAAGGAACACATGCCTTCAATTAGCCGGGCAACTGTATTTCGTAATTTAAAAAGACTAGTACAGTTAGGCGAGATTGGGCATATTGAAATTCCTGATGGAGCTGATTGTTTTGACTATCGACAACATGAACATTATCATTTCAAGTGCAATGACTGTCATCGTGTATTCGATACAGAAATTCCATATGATAAATCATTAGATGACTTGAATCCAAAGTTTAAAGTAGATCATCATATTACTTTGTTTTATGGCACATGTTCTGATTGTTTAGAAAAACGTAAATCTTAAGCAGATGAGTATAATTTCATCTGCTTTTTCTATGCATAATAATATTTGACAAATAATGAACACTGGTTTACTATTTATTAGTGAACGGAGGTTTACTAATGGCACAAGTCTTAAAAGAAGAAGTCAGAAATAGTATTTTAAAGGCAGCAGATGCAGAGATTATGGCAAATGGAATACAAAGTATTCAAATGCGTCGTATAGCTGAAGGTGCAAAGATGACTGTTGGAAATCTTTATCGTTATTATCGTGATAAAGAAGCGTTAATACAGGCGATAGTTGAACCAGCGCTCATAGATTTAGACGAATTACTAAAAAGAGTAAGCAATTCTCAAATATCATTACTTAAGGAAACTTCTGTTCTTAATATGGAAGAAGTTTATGTAAATCTTGAAGTATGTGCTATGGGGCTTGCGGATATTTTTAGACGTCATAAAAGTGCAATGCTTCTAATATCAAGCACAAATGAATTGAAACAATTTTCTGCTTGGATCAAACAAGTATTGCAAACTGGATTGAAATATAGAGAGACAGATCTGAATGCAAGTGATTTGGATTTTCTATGTTCACTAATTTCAACATCTGTTGTAAAAGGAATGCAAGAATGCTTTAGAATTGCGTTAGCGGATCCAGAGAAAGAAACGAATTTAGATCAAGTTATCTTAAAGTATTTACAGATTGTATTATGGAAATGAGGAAAATATGAGTTATATTGAATTTAAAAATGTAAAGAAAATATATCATGTTGGGGAAGTAGATATAGAAGCACTTGCAGGAGTTGATTTTTCAATCAATAAAGGTGAGTTTGTAATTGTGGCTGGAGCATCTGGTGCGGGTAAAAGTACAATACTAAATATTTTAGGGGGAATGGACACGTGTTCAACAGGAGAAATAATTGTTGATGGTGCACGTGTTGATCAAATGAATGAGAAACAATTAACAGATTATCGTCGTTATGATATTGGGTTTGTTTTTCAATTCTACAATCTTGTGCAAAATCTAACTGCACTTGAAAATGTTGAATTAGCTACTCAAATATGTAAAGAACCTTTGGATGTAAACTTAACGGTTGAACAAGTTGGTTTAAAAGATCGTAAAGATAATTTTCCATCACAATTATCAGGTGGTGAACAACAACGTGTTGCGATTGCACGTGCATTAGCGAAGAATCCGAAACTTTTGTTGTGTGATGAACCAACCGGAGCACTGGATTACAATACGGGTAAACAAGTTCTAAAATTATTACAAGACACTTGTCGTGAGCATGGAATGACAGTTGTTATCATCACGCATAACCTTGCGCTATGTCCAATGGGGGATAAAGTTATAAAAGTAAAGAATGGAAAAATTTCTTCAATTACCGTGAATGAAAACCCAGTAAATGTAGAAACGATAGAATGGTAATATGTCGAAGAATTTATTAAAAGATACATTACGAACAATTCGAAAAACATTTTCTAAGTTCGTAACATTGTTTGCGATAGTTGCCTTAGGGGTTGCCTTCTTTGTTGGGGTATCGGCAGCAGCGCCAATTATGAGTGTAAGTGTTGATAAATATAATGATGAAAATTCATTTACGGATCTACAAATTTATTCAACATTTGGATTTGAAGATTATGATATAAATGCCCTTCAACAAGTGGAAGGTATTGATCAAGTAGTAGGTACCAAGTTTGTGGATGTTATTGGTAAATACAATGATACCGATATGGTTATTCGAGTTCAATCATATACAGAGGACCAAGCTTTAAATAACTTTGTATTAAAAGAAGGTCGTTTACCTGAAAATAAAAATGAATGTCTTGCAGAAGCAGGTGGTAATTTATTTAGAGCACTTCCATTAGGAACAACAGTATCTATCACAAGACCCGATGATGATTTAAATGATACATTGGATGTTAATGAGCTGACGATTGTTGGACTAATTGATACACCAGAGTATTTGAATGGAAAGAAATCAAATAGTACTTTAAGTAATCGTCCTATTTCTACTTATATGTTTGTTCCCGAATCAACATTTAATACAGATTATTATACATCTGTACTTTTATCTGTAGCGGGTGCGAAAGAATTAAATGGATTTAGTCAAGAATACATGGACTTTATTGATCCAGTTGAACAAAGAATTGAAACTCTTGCGACAACACAATCACAAGTAAGAAGAGACAAGATTCTTAAAGAAGCAATGGATGAATACAATGATGGTTTACAAGAATATGAAGATGGTAAAAAAGAATTTGAAGATGAAATAAAAAAAGCTGAAAAAGAAATAAAAGAGGCAAAGCAAAAATTAATTGATGGTGAACAAGAAATCATTGATAATGAAGCAAAACTTGAAACTGAAAGTGCACAAGCATTAATAGGTTTAGATAACGCACAATTGGAATTAGAAAAAGGATTAGTTGAATGGAAATCACAAAAAGCTAAATTTGATGATGAGACTAAACCAATGTTACTTGCACAAAGAAATAGTATACTAACTCAAATAGGGTTGAGTAGTTTAGAACAATTGAATGAAATGATTTCTCAAACTCAATCGAAAGTAACAGGTTTAGAAAGTTCAATAGATACTAAACTTGCACGCATTCAAGAAATTAATGATTTATTGAATAGTACAAGTGATCCAAACGAGATTACGAATCTTGAAAATGAAAAGAATACATTGAATAATGAATTGATAACATTACAAACAGATCTTGCAAAGGAAAAAGGAATATTAACTTCACTTCAACAAGTTCAAGGAGGCATAGCACAAATTGATGCTGGTATTGCGAGCGGTGAAGCACAACTGTCCAGTGCTAAACAAATATTAGATGATGGAGCGGGCAAGGTTTGGGCAGGACGATTAGAACTTGAAGAAACAAAAAAAGATGCCACACAAAAGATTGCAGATGCAAAAATAGAATTAGCTGATGGAAAAATAGAACTTGCAGATGCTGAAAAGAAATTTGCTGAAGAAAAAGAAAAAGGACAAAAAGAATTAGATGATGGTTGGGCTGATTTAGTTAAAGCTAAAGAAGATATTGCAAGTATAGAAACTGGTGAGTGGACTATACTTAATCGTGATATGAATTTTGCAGCAAAATCATTCAAGGATACCATATCACAAATGAAATCGATTGCTGCAGTATTCCCAGTCTTTTTCTTCCTAGTTGCTGCTTTAGTGTGTCTAACAACAATGACACGTATGGTGGATGAACAACGTGGACAAATTGGAGTGTTGCGTGCATTGGGTTATGGTAAATTAGCATGTGCATCGAAATATTTAATTTATGCAATACTTGCGACAATATTTGGAGGTGTTTTAGGTAGTGTTGTTGGGTTGCTTATTTTCCCAGCAGTTGTTTATAACGCATGGGGTATGATGTATGTTTTACCACCAATTCAATTGTATATTCCTTGGGATTTGATATTAATTTCAAATGGCTTATTTATTTCTGTAATGGTATTGACAACATGGTTCGCATGTCGCCAATCGATGAATGAAGTGCCTAGTCAATTATTAAGACCTAAATCACCGCCGATGGGTAAAAAGATATTATTAGAACGTATCCCATTTATTTGGAATCGTTTCTCTTTCACATCTAAGGTTACAGCGCGTAATATCATTCGCTATAAGAAAAGATTTTTTATGACAGTAATCGGTATAGCTGGTTGTACTGCGCTTTTGGTAGCGGGATTCGGAATAAAGGATTCAATATCAACAATTGTTGATAAGCAATTCAAACAAATATATAAATATGATGGTGCGGTAGTTTTAGAAAAGGAATTAGTCCAATCTGAAATTAATAATATCAACCAACAAATTGATGATATGAATGGTGTAAATGACACAATACAAATTACTAGCTATCAAGCAAAGGTTCAAGTAAGTAATGATGATGAAGTTGCAATCGTTTATGTATATCAAAACGATGAAGATATGAAAACAATGAATAACCTCAAACAACGAAAAGGTGATGCACTTACTTTGGGTGATGAAGGAGTTATTATTGATGAAAAGCTTGCGGAATTATTAAATGTAAAAATTGGTGATAAGATTTCGATTGAAAGTGAAAATGAAATTGTTAAGGAATTCAATATAAGTGGCATATGTGAAATGTATGTAAATCATAGTGTATTTATGACATCAACTGCATATGAAAAAGCATTCAATTTAAAACCAATGATCAATACAATTCAAATTGTTACTGATGGACAAGCTGCAGATATTCAACAAACACTAAGTAATTTAGAGGGAGTTGAGTCTATCGAATTTTATGGCGATGTTGTGGATAACTTTAACAGCATGATAGATGGTCTCAATATTGTCGTTGTCGTGCTAATTGTATGTGCGGGATTATTGGCGTTTGTAGTATTAAGTAATTTAACAAATGTTAATATAAGTGAGAGACAAAGAGAAATCGCAACATTAAAAGTATTGGGATTTAATCGCAAAGAAGTAAATATGTATATTTACAAAGAAAACTTAATACTGACATTCATAGGATCCATCTTTGGGTTAGGGTTAGGAGTTATTTTACATAAGTTTATTATCTTAATGGTTGAAATGGATTATATTATGTTTGGTCGTGATGTTACGATTATTAGCTTAATCCTTTCGGTATTGATAACGATGTTCTTTGCGCTTGTCGTAAATTTCTTCATGACATTTAAATTAAGAAAAATTCAAATGGTTGAATCATTGAAGAGTGTTGAATAATGAATTACGTCTATATACTAGAATGTGGTGATGGGTCATTTTATACAGGGTGGACAAATGATATAAAGCATAGAATTCAAATGCATCAAGAGGGTAAGGGTGCTAAATATACCAAAGCCCACTTACCAGTAAAGCTAGTTTACTTTGAGGAATTTGAAGATAAAAGTGAGGCGATGCGAAGAGAGTACGAGATAAAACAATTATCAAGAAGTGAAAAAATGATGATAGTAAGTGCAAATCGCTTGAAAAGTATTGAATAAACCGTGATAATACAATTGAGGAGGGAATTTTATGAAAAAAGAACTAAAATTCTATATTTGTGAACATTGTCATAATGTAATTGTTAAATTATCTGATGCTGGGGTACCGGTTGTTTGTTGTGGGGAACCAATGAAAGAAATCCAACCTAATACGGTTGAAGCTTCTCAAGAAAAACATTTACCAGTAATTAACCGTTTAGAAAATAACAAAATCGAAGTTCGTGTAGGAAGTGTAGATCATCCAATGGAAGAAAAACACTACATTGAATGGATTATCCTTGAAACAGAATCAGGTTTCCGTGTTCAACATTTAGCACCAGGTGAACACAATTACGTTGAATTCTTAAACGATGAAAAAGTTGTTGCAGTTTACGCTTATTGCAATCTTCATGGTTTATGGAAGACTTCAGTATAATTTAATTTTATTATATCAAGGTGATTTCAATTGAAATCACCTTTTTATATTACAAAACAGCATAAATTTATTGTAAAACGATAAATATATGATACAATGTTTTTGAAATGAGGATTATATATGAAGAATATGAATACGATATTTTTAAGAGCTTGTATTGTTATTGTCGCAATTGTTGTGATGTTGATGTCTATTTTCTTTATCCCACCATTCGCGAATAAAGTAGGAGAGATTTACCCAATTATCGCTAATCTAAGATTTATGGTTATCTTAATTCCATATGCAACGCTTATTCCCTTTTATTTTGCACTCTATAAATTCATGGTGTTATTGAATTTAATTGATCAGGGTAATGCTTTTTCAGTAGAATCTGTAAAGATTTTAAATATAATTAAAAAATGTGCGATTTTAATTACTATTTTATATCTATTTATTTTACCTTTGGTTTATATCGTTGCGGATATTGAAGATGCACCTGGATTGTTATTGATACTAGGTTGTTTTTCTATGGTTCCATTTGTTATTGGTATATTTGCAGGAGTTCTAGAAAAATTGTTGGATCAAGCTGTACAAATAAAAGCAGAAAATGATTTGGTGGTTTAATATGGCGATTATAATAAATTTAGATGTTATGCTTGCGAAACGTAAAATGAGTGTGACTGAATTAACTGAAAAAGTAGGTATCACAATGGCTAATATTTCTTTGCTTAAAAATGGTAAAGTCAAAGCGGTTCGGTTATCGACATTAAATAGGATTTGTGAAGTGTTGAATTGTCAACCAGGAGATATCTTAGAGTATATTCTGGATGATGGTGAGATACATTGAAAGTAATAGTTATTTTATTTTTGATTTGTTTGCGTCTTCTTGGTTGTAATCAAGATATGGAAAATAGATGTAGACTAAAAGTTCAACTACCACAAGAAAATGTATTTACTTTGTGTATCAATGGTTCAACTAATGAAACTGAAAGCTATAGCGAATGTGTATCTTTGGCAAAAGAAGATAAAGCATTTAAACCAGGTGAAATTGTATCAATCGATTTACCAATGTATCCAGAGTACATAGGTAAAGAATTGCACATTGAGTTGATCGTACAAGGAAAAGAAAAAGGTACAGGTAGAATCAAAAACGAAATATCAGTCCTTATTGAAGGTGGTAAAGTATACCGATATCGGATTGAAGGAAATTACGATGAAGGTTTTGTAGTAACTGAAATAAAATAATCTTGGCAGTCTATTCTAAAAAATAGGCTGTTTTTCTATGTTTTGTGGTTATTTAGGTTTTCAATTATCTCTAAATAACCTATTCCTTTTATAGTAAATGTGCTAAAATATATGGGTTAATATAGAGAAGAAGAGAAAAGAAGAAGAGGTAAGTAAATGTCTAAAGAAATCTTTAGTATGGATTTCTGCGGTAGAAATTTAACCGTAGAAACAGGCGAAATCGCCAAACAGGCTGGAGGGTCTGTCATTGTTCGTTATGAGGATACAGTAGTGTTATCGGCTGCAACAGCTAATCACACACCAAAAGATACTGATTTTTTCCCATTAACAGTAACATTTGAAGAAAAATTATATTCAGTAGGTAAGATTCCAGGGGGATTCTTACGTAGAGAAGGAAGACCAAGTGAACATGCGACTTTAACATCTCGTATGATTGACCGTCCAATCCGTCCATTATTCCCTGAAGGATTCAGAAACGAAGTACAAGTTGTTAATACAGTATTATCTGTAGATCAAGATTGTTCAGCAGATATGGCTGCAATGTTTGGTGCTTCTTGTGCATTATGTGTATCTGATGTTCCATTCAATGGTCCTATTGCAGGTGTAATCGTTGGTCGTATTGATGGCGAATATATTATTAATCCAACAGTTGAACAACTTGAGCAATCCGATATTCATTTAACTGTTGCAGGTACAAAAGATGCAATTAACATGGTTGAAGCTAGTGCTAAAATTGTTTCTGAAGAAGCAATGTTAGGTGCTTTATTATTCGGTCATGATCATATTAAAATGTTATGTGCATTCCAAGAAGAAATTCTTGCGAAAGTAGCTAAAGAAAAAATGGAAATTTCGTTATATGAAATTGCTCCTGAAATTAAAGAATACATTGATGCAAATGGTAAACAACGTTTAGAAGAAGCAGTTTCAATTAAATTAAAGCTTGAGCGTTATGGCAAGATTGATGAAATAACTGATGAAATGGCTGCAGCTTTTGAAGCAAAAGAATATGCAACTGATAAAGAAAAAGAAAAAACAGTTAAACAAGCGAAAGAATATTGTACTGAAATCGTAGCGAATGAAGTACGTCGTTTGATCTCAGTTGAAAAAGTTCGTCCAGATGGTCGTAAACTTGATGAGATTCGTCCATTAAATAGTCAAATTGATCTATTACCAAGAGTTCATGGCTCAGCATTATTTACTCGTGGTGAAACACAAGTATTATCTGTAACTACATTAGGTGCTTTAGGTGATAATCAAATCATTGATGATTTAACAGAAGTTGAAGAAAAACGTTTCATGCATCACTATAATTTCCCTCCTTATTCAGTAGGTGAAACAGGACGTATGGGTAACCCTGGACGTCGTGAAATTGGGCATGGTGCATTAGGTGAAAAAGCTTTAGCGCAAGTATTACCAAGTGTTGAAGAATTCCCATATGCTATTCGTACGGTTGCAGAAGTTCTTGAATCAAATGGTTCAAGTTCTCAAGCTAGTATTTGTGCTGGTTCAATGTCTTTAATGGCAGCAGGTGTTCCTATTAAAGCTCCAGTTGCTGGCGTTGCGATGGGTTTAATTACATTTGGTGATCATTATTCTATCCTTACAGATATTCAAGGTATGGAAGATCATTATGGTGATATGGACTTTAAAGTAGCTGGTACTACAGAAGGTATTACTGCTTTACAAATGGATATTAAAATTGATGGTATCAACAAACAAATTTTACAAGAAGCTCTTGAACAAGCACGTATTGGACGTTTACAAATCATGGAAAACATGTTGGAAGCAATCAATGCACCAAGAGAAGATGTATCTAAATATGCTCCAAAACTTGTATCAATGACGATTCCTACTGATAAGATTCGTGATGTAATTGGTACTGGTGGTAAAATGATTAACCAAATCATTGCAGAATGTAATGATGTTAAGGTTGACATTGAAGATGATGGACGTTGTGTAATTTATCACTTTGATAGAGAAATGCTAAACA
>NZ_JAVWNC010000028.1:0-26883 GCF_036637135.1 Anaerorhabdus sp.
AATTCATTCAGATAGAGACGATTAGAGTAGGAGATTGTTTTCATGATGAGCTCCTCCATGTTTGAATATATTCTAACATAAACTCTTCGCAACTTGAATATAATTCAAGTTACTTTCACTGAACTTTCACGCATATTCCTTATCACAAGTGCTCTGTTCATCGCTGTATCTTTACTTTAATCGTAGTGAACTTTCCTAATTAAAAAAACGTAGTTTCCATTATAAATGGTGACTACGTTTTATTTTGTATTACATTTGTTGATTAAATGCCATCTCCATCGATTACTTCATCAACTTTTTCAACATAAGTATATTTGATCACTTGATCTTTACCTGTGTTGCAAGCCATGTCAGCTAATGCTTCAGCATCTTCCATAAATCCTCTTGCCATTGAAGTTTCAATAACCATACCTAGGTTTGTTCCACCAAGAACGATTAATTTTTCTTCTCTTTTCATAGAAATTTCTACAGAAGTTTTAAATGGTGATCCACCAACTAAGTCAGTGAACATAATGATACTTTCACAATCTTTTAAATTGTCGATAGCAACATTTAATTTGTTTTCTAAATCTTCTACTGAGTCTTCTTGAACAAAGTCAACAGCCTCATACTTTTCAGGTAATCCAGCAATTAATTTAACTGAACTTGTTAAGCCAGTTGCAAAATTGCCATGGCCTGTAATAATAATTCCGATCATATTTTTCCTCCTACTTAGAATATGGATATAGAGTTACACCTTTTACTACACGATTAACTTCTCCACTTGGACATGGATTGTCTGGTGTAATATCCAATGATAACGATTTGAATAAAGCAATAATTTGTGCAACTACAATATATTCTAGTCCCAAGAAAATATTATCATGATTTGAACCATTATAGCAATAATAGAAATCAGTTAATGCTTTTGCTTCTTCACATGGTGTATTACAAACTGCAAAAATCTTGTTTCCTTTACGTTGTCCACTCATTTCCTTAATTAAATCTACTTCATATTGACGAGTATAAGCTTCATCACTAATATACACTACAGTTAATGTTTCATTATCAATAATTGATTTTGGTCCATGTCTAAATCCTAGTGGTGTATCATACATTGTAACGATCTTTCCAGCAGATAGTTCAAGTAATTTAAGAGAAGACTCTTGAGCAACACCCTTTAAAGCATTGCTTCCTAAATAAACAATACGTTTGAAATCATATGATTTTACTAATTCAACACATGTAGTGAAGTCAGTTTCTACCATTTTTGTTGTACACGCGATAACATCTTCAACAGCTTTTACTGTTTCATCAAGGTTAGTTAAGTTAAAGCTTAATAATGTAGCTAAGTACATATTTGTAAATGATGATGTCATAGCAAATGATTGATCGTGAGTTTCATCTGTTAGATTAATTGCTAAACAATTTGATTTTCCTTCAGCACGTTTTGATAAAGCACCATTTTTGTTACAAGTTACAAATAAATGATAAATATTAGTTGTTACTGCTTCAGCAGCATCAACAGCTCCAATTGATTCTGGAGAATTACCAGAACGCCCAAAGCTAATTAATAGAGTTGGTTTTGTACGAGAAATATAGTTTTCAGGAGTAGCTGTAATATCCGTTGTAGCATAAGATTTAGTTTTGAAGTTTGTGCTCTTATTTAGGTAAGAGAATAATGTGTTACCCACAAATTCACTAGTTCCAGCACCTGTTAAAACGATATCATAATCAGGTTGAGTAATCACTTGATTCAAAAATGCTTGAATTTCTTCTTTCATTTCCTTCACTTGATTTATTGTCTTATTCCATGTTGCAGGTTGTTGGTGAATTTCAGTAGCTGTAAATGTTGCTGATTTTGCTTTTAATTCTTCTTGTGTAAATCCAAAAATTGTCATGGTAGATCCTCCTTTTTTACATCCTCATTATAGGCATCCTTTATTTAAAGTACAACATTTTAGTTGAAACATATAATTTCATTGTTAAAAAGTATAAACATAGACTTTCTAAATGGACTAAAATATAATTAAACTATAAAGGGAGGATTATTAAATGATCATTCAAAGTAAAAGAGTTTGGGTTTCAGGCCAATTTATCCCAGCTCAAATTGAAGTAGTAGATAAAAAAGTTAAGGCAGTATTACCTTATGGTAGTAAAACAGTCGACAAAGACTATGAAACAAAACGTATTGTACCCGGTTTCTTAGATATCCATTGCCATGGTGCTTATGGATTTGATACAAATGATGCAAATGAAGAAGGTCTACGTAACTGGTTAAAGAATATACCAGGTGAAGGTGTAACTGGATTATGTCCAACTACAATCACCCAAAGTGTTGATGTGTTAACTGGAGCAGTTTCTAATGTGGCTAAAGTTGAACAAGAAGGATATGAAGGTGCAGAAATTTTAGGTATTCACTTTGAAGGACCTTATTTAGATATGGTATACAAAGGTGCTCAACCTGAACAATATATCGTTCCACCTACTATTGAACAATTTAAAGAATATCAAAAAGCAGCAAATGGATTAATTAAAATTATTACACTTGCTACTGAAACAGATGAAGATTTTGGATTAACTCATTATTGCAATGATAATGGTGTAGTTGTTAGTATTGGACATAGTGCTGCAACTTATGATCAAGCAGTGCTTGCTGTGGCTAATGGTGCTAAATCTATGACTCATATTTATAATGGTATGACACCATTCAATCATAGAAACAATGGATTAATTGGTGCCGCTTTTAGATTTAGAGATGTATTTGGTGAAGTTATTTGTGATGGTAATCACTCAACTACTGCTGCACTAAACATTTTATTTAACTCTAAAGGTAGAGATTATACAATCATGGTATCCGATGCACTAATGGCAAAAGGGTCTCCTGCAGGAAGTAAATTTATCTTCGGTGGTAATGAAATCGAAATTTACCCTGATGGAAGTGCTCACTTAACATCTACAAAGAACTTAGCAGGAAGTACATTGCGCCTCAACGAAGGATTGAGAATTCTTGTCGAAGAAGCTCAAGTACCATTTGATGCAGCACTTAATGCTTGTACTCTTAACCCAGCACGTTTATTGAAAATAGATGACCGTAAAGGAAAGATTGGTGCTGGATACGACGCTGACTTAGTTGTATTAAATGATGACTACTCTGTAGTACAAACATACTGCCGAGGAAAAGAAAGTATATAGCCCCTTTTCAATTTCACTAATTTAAAGTATGATATTGAAGTATGGAGGGAATCAAATGTCTGCAAATAAGAAAAATAGTATTGTTTCAGGAAGAAATATTTACCAAGATGAAAAAGGTAGAAATATCCTTTACAACAAAAATACTGGTGTTGGTTATTTAATTCAAGCTAAAGATGAAAAGTCATATAATCTCTACAAGAATCGTTATTTATACGTTATCATTGCAGTCATTCTTGCAGTCAATTTCTTAGCAAGCCTAGAGATATGTGTAGTTATAGGTATTCTATTTGCTTTATTTCTTGAGTATAGATATCGTACAAAATTCATTCCTTCACTTGTTCAAATCACAAACTTTAAACCTTATGAGAATTTAACATTCATTGATCAAATGGTAAAAAATGGTAATGCAAACAAAATACTATTATCAGGAATATTATATATCGCATTTGCTATTCTATTAGTTCTTAATGGTATTCAAATGGAATTATCAAACTTACTCATGATTGCAAATATTGCGCTAGCATGTGGAGCCCTAGTCTTCTCAGGAATTCACTTTGTAGCTTATGCAAGAATGAAAAAACAACAATAAAACATTTAAAAAGAGCATTTCTGTAATTGAAATGCTCTTTTTTCTATTCATTTTCGTGTGCTAAGTTACTTGCCCATCTACCAATTATTGGTAAACGATAAGATATCCAACTAAAGCCTTTTATTGCAGCAATGATTTCTAGAATTGCAAAGATCAATCCGATAATTCCCATTACAAATAAAAATCCAATTGAAGATAATAAGCCACCCGCATTCTGTGTAAGTAAAGAAGTAAACGCGAACCCAGCACCAAATAATGTTCCAATAAAACCAATAAATCCATAGAAAAGACTCATGAATAATGCTTGCCAAGCATGAAATTTTACAAGCTTACTCTCTTTTTCAAAGATTAGTACCAACCCTGGTATCAACCATGTTAGATAACCACCACTTGTTCCATAAGATAAGAACGAAATAACAACTGGTAATAAGTAAATTAATAATGAAACAATGTTCGCATCCATTCCAAAAATAGATGATTGATGTACTTTGTATTTTATATTCATACAATTCCCCTTTTGTTAGTTATAGTTGTATTAAACTTAATTGTACTTTTTGTCTTTCTTCATCAATAGCACTAACCCAAACATGAACAATATCACCTACTGATAAAACTTCACTTGGATGAGAAACTCGTTCTTTGCTCATTTTTGAAATATGAACTAAACCGTCTTCATGTAATCCAATGTCAACAAATGCACCAAAATCAACAACATTACGAACAACACCTTCCAATTGATCTCCCACATGCAAGTGTTCTATTTCTAAAACATCTTTTCTTAATAATGGTCCATCATATTTTTCACGATAATCGCGTAATGGTTGACGGATTGAATCCACAATATCTTGAAGTGTATATTCATCTACACCTAAATTTTTAGCTTCCTCAATCATATCAATATTTAAGTCTTCAACTTGACCTAACTCATTTATATTGTATTTCTTCATTAGTTTTTGTGCAACTGAATAACTCTCAGGGTGGATACCCGTTTGATCCAATGGATTATTACCTCCTTGAACACGCAAGAATCCAGCACATTGTTGGAATGTTTTATCCCCCATCTTTTTTACTTCCTTAATTTGCTCTCGCGAATTAAAACGCCCATTTGAATTACGATACGCAACAATTGCTTTGGCACTAGATTTATTTAAACCTGATATATGCATTAATAACTCTTGGCTAGCAGTATTAATATCAACACCTACTCGATTTACCGATTTCAAAATCGCGAAATCCAATCGCTCAGTTAATTGTTTTTGAGGTAAATCATGTTGATATTGCCCTACCCCTATACTCTTCGGATCAATCTTGATTAATTCTGATAATGGATCTAGTATACGACGTCCAATTGATACTGCTGAGCGTTGTTCAACATGTAAATCAGGAAACTCTTCACGAGCTAATTCACTCGCACTATACACCGATGCCCCTGCTTCACTTACTAAAGTATATTGAACATTTAGTTTATTACGACTAATTACATCTGCAACAAAACTTTCTGATTCACGCGATGCTGTCCCATTACCAATCGCTACAATTTCAATTGGAAATTCTTTAAATAATGCTAATAACGTTTTTTCAGCTTCATCTTTTTTATTAACCGGTGCATGTGGATAAACTACGGCTATCTTTAATAATTTTCCTGTATTATCAAGAACAGCTAATTTACATCCCGTTCTAAAAGCCGGGTCAAAACCCAAAACAACTTTACCAATTAGTGGTGGCTGCATTAATAGTTTTTCAACATTCATCGAGAAAATTTCTATCGATTGATTTTGTGCTTTCTCACTTAATTCATTTCTTATTTCACGTTCAACACTTGGAAATAATAAACGCTTGCATCCGTCCGATGCAGCATCTTCAATTATTTCTTGAACAACTGTTGCTTTATCACGTGTTATACCACGAATTGCATACTTCATCAAATAGCCTTGATCATAGTCCATTGAAACAGTAATAACCTTTTCTTTCTCAGCACGATCAATCGCCATAACACGATGACTTGCAATATATCCTACGCGATCAGTAAACTCATAGTACATCTTATATACTTTGTTTTCATCCGTATGTTTCTTCTTTGCTTTCGTTACTATTTTTCCATAACGATTGATTGAATCTTGTACTTTCCAACGAAGTTTAGCATTATCACTTACTCGTTCTGCAATAATATCTTTTGCACCCTGAATTGCTTCTTCTATTGTTGTAACTGTATCATTCAAATACTTATTAGCTTCTTCAGCTACATTACCTTGAACAGGACATTTAAAAATCCAATCTGCGAGTGGTTCTAACCCTTTCGCAATCGCATCTGTAGCACGTGTTTTACGTTTTTGTTGATATGGTCTATAAATGTCTTCAACTTGTGATAATTTAGTACAAGCTAAAACTTCTTTCTTAATTTCTTCAGTTAATTTTCCTTGTGTTTCAATAATACGCAATACATCTTCTTTACGTTTTTCTAAGTTCACTTGATAATCATATTGTTTTTGAATGTATTGGATTTGTTCTTCATCCAAACCCTTTGTCATTTCTTTTCTATATCGTGCTATAAATGGCACTGTACTTCCCTCTTCAAGTAATTTAAGAGTGTTTTTTATTTGGTCAACTCCTATATTTAATTCTTGTGCTATTGGCTGTATTAAATGTTCCATTTTATGTCTCCTTAATCCTGTATTATCATACCATATTCAACTTTGAATTTGGTTTTAAATTTAATGAACTATGTTATAATTAGTGAGAGGTGAATATATGAACATAAATTTCAGAGATAAGAAAACCATCGGTCTAATGATTGCAGCTGGAATATTAATATTACTAACCGCAACAATTGTTGCTATATTCTTTTTATTTCCTGCTAAGAAGATAGAAATTCCAGATTTTACGAATAAAACTAAAGCAGAAGTAGAAACATGGATAACGGAGAATGAGTTATCCTTAGATCAAGTTTTGTTAGCTTACGAATACAACGAAACTATAATGAAAGATCAAGTACTCACACAAAGTATTGTGGGTGGAGAAACACTTAAAAAAGATGATATTCTTACAATTACATTATCAAATGGTTCCGATCCAGACTTAATTGTAACTTTACCTGATTTCAAAGATATGACACATGATCAAATTGAAGCATGGTTTACAGAAAATAAATTTTCGGATGTTACTTACGAATATATTCCTGATCCAAAAATCAAGAAAGACTATTTCATTAAGAGTAATATTACTGAAACAGAAATACGCAGAAGTACACCCGTGCTTATCTCAATATCTGTAGGTACTGAATCGGTAGGTATTGAAATTGCGATGCCTGACTTCAAAGATTATACAAAAGCTAACATTCAAGCTTGGGGAAAAACAAATAATGTAACTATCACATTTAAAGAGGAAGCTAGTGAAACAATTGCTTCTGGTAAAGTAATATCACAAGATCCTAAATCCGGTTCAACAATTAAAACTGGTGGAAAAATTACGGTTACTTTATCTACTGGTAAAGGTGCAACAGCCATAAAATTTGATGGAAAAACAAAAAAAGATGTTGATGCTTGGGCAAAAACAAACAACATTAAGATATCTTATCAAGAAACATATGATAACAAAGTTGCAAACGGTGTAGTTATTTCTAATACTCCTAACTCTGGTTTAATGAAATCAGGATCAACCATGACTGTGAAGATATCTATTGGAAAACCAAACGTAGAGAATTATACAAATAAATCAAAAGATAGTTTCAATTCTTATATAGAAGGCTTAAATAAAAAATCAGCAAATCTAAAAGTAGTAGTTAATGAAGTCGAAAGTGATAAAGCACAAGGCACAATAATCGAACAAATCATTAATAGCAAAACTGTTTCTGGTTCAACTACAGTCGACACTGGAACAACTATTACTATTAAAGTAGCTAAATTACAATCAAAGAATGTCGAGAGCAAAGCTGGATCATCATATGATGATTTCAAAAAATATGTTGAAGGTTTAGGAATGAAAGTTGGTTCAAAAGGGACAGACAGATATAGTGACTATACACCTGGATATATTGTTTCTAATGATACCGGTTCAAAACCTGTCGGCACTTCAATTAACTATGTATTATCCAAAGGTAAATATGACCCTGACGTGGCAACATTCGATGGAAAAACTACAAGTGATGCAAAAGCACTTATAGATTCAGCAAATGGAATTGGAGCTGGTTGGACAATTACGTTCTCAGCACCTGAACAAAATACATCTGTCAAAAGTGGTTTGACATTTGGATGTACAAAAGGTTCTAAGACTGTAAGTTGTAAAGTTTCTAAAGGCAGTCCAATAACTGTTGAGCTTAAAGAAAACATGTCTGAAAGTGACTTTATTAGTTATATCAAAGGACTAGGTCTTACAGCAAACAAAACAGGTGCTGAATATTCAGATACTATTGGAAGCAATAATATTATTCGTAATCAAACTGGTTCTAATTTCTGGCCAGGACAAACAATTGATTATACAATCTCTTTAGGAAAAGATCCAGCAACTCAAACAGGAACATTTCCTACGTTCTTATATTCTCAATTTAAAGGCACATCATGGGATCTCCAAGTTGCTGCAGTAAAGAGCGCTTTTGCTCCTAACTATACAAATATCGCATTTGAAGAAGAAGTAACTACTCTAACTGATGATCGACCTGAATTTACCGTAGTATATGTTTCTGTTGATTCAGGGCAAGAAAATATTCCGTACAACCAAAAAATCATCGTAAAATTATTAGTAAAAAAATAAAACATAAAAAAACCGTACATTCTTACATTATTTTTGAATGTACGGTTTTTATTTGAATATATCAAACTGTTTTTTTTCTTATTAAATTTATGACTATGTTATATAAACTTCATCGTTTTCCATATAAAAAGATGAGTATACTTTACAAGAACACTCTAAAATACAAAGAGGGTTCATCATATGATATAACTCATCATTTAAAAATTAAACTACTTGTTTTTACTACTTCAAACTCAACAAATTATTCAACTTTTGTTTGAGTTAAAGGACTTGCGTTGCTTTTAAGAAGATTATTCGGTAAATCTTCTTTCGGAATAGATTCATCAATATTAGCAGGAATTTCTCCTTCAGTACCATCATCTTCATCACCGATATTACTTATCAATAAAATTAACCTACTCCTTACAGGAGATACTTTGATTTCATATTTTTTTCCGTTAAGTTCTACAGTTGAATTAGCTCTAAATAAATAATCATACAGTTCAATAATATTTCTATATTCTCCAACACCAAAATCCAATAATAAATTATAAGTTCCGTTTGGTATATCAGTCAAAGTGAAACTTCCTTCAAAACACGCATCAATCGTAGAGAACTTATAGTTTGAATTCTTACCATAATCCACTTTACACGGTTTATTTGTCATTGTTTTTTCGATAACTTCACCAGTTTCATTCACTAACAATAATTTATAGAAAGGATTCTTTGATTTGATTGTGTCAGTATCGTTAATCCATGCAATGCCATCAATTGTGAACGATGCATCAGTTGTATTTATTTTAAAGAAATCAAAAACTGATGCATTATTAGAAGGCTTTTTAATAACAGAATAATCAATCTTTGCAGATTCATATCTCATTTCGTATCGATAATTAAATCCAGTATTGATAAGGAAACTAATATTATCTAAATCAGTAGGTTTCATGTTATTGTAGTAATTAACTACTTCCGCTCGTTTCTCATCACTTCCTTCAGTAACTTTTATGTAAAGAACATAATTACCTTTATTAAGTTGTGAAATATCAAATTTACCTACGAATTTAACTTTAGTATATGTATACCCATCACCCATCGATATTGAACCTTGTATTGATTGTGTTTCAACTTCAAATGGTATTGTTTCTTTGGTTTCCAAATTCAAGAAGTAAACTTCGTGTTTTATACTACTATCTTCTTTCGCATCTATTCCCGTAATAAAAGCTATTCCTTCTATATTAAGCATATTATCTGTTCTATCAAATTTGCTCAATTCATGAATTAATTCTTTTTTTACAACTGCAGGAGGAGTTGGTGTAGGATTTGGAGTAACAGATGTTTGTCCAACTGATAGTTTCACCATATCACCAAATGCATACAATTTGTATTTAACATTATTCAAAATAATTTCTTCAGGGTACTTTTCAAGTTTCTCTACGAGAATTTCTTGATTATAATCAGTAAGAACACCATATTCTGATCTAACCCTAAAATAGTAATCACCCTTAGTAAGTTTCGATAAATCAATTGTTCCAGCATACTTCACTTTATCATTATCTGTGACAGTGGAAGTTAATACCATTTCTGTTTTATTAAACATATTATCATTTATAATCAAAGTTTGTTTTATTGTATTTTTATCAGTTACATAAATACCAGGTCGATAAGCATTTCCTTCGATAATTAAACTTCCATCTTTAAAAGTTGCAGAAGTAATCGTATTTACAAAATCACCAGTTGGAGTTGTTCCGCTCGGTTGAACTGGAGCACTATTGCCTGTGATACTGACATAATTCGTTGGAATATATCCAACACTACCGTTCCAATCATAAGATACCAATCCTTTAGTTGTTCCAGTTACAATATTACCACTCGATAATGGATTTGTTGATTGAATTTTATAATGATTTGATTCATTTCCAAGTATTGCTACAGTAAAGTTTTCTTGATAAGTTGCTCCATAAGCTGAATTAAATAAAGTAGCTCCTCCTGGTGACTTAAGAACATTGACACCGTAGGTGTTAATAACACCTACAGAGTATTTATTTAAATCTGCAAATCCCGCTTTCTTGTCAATACTATAAGCAATTGCTGCAATTTTATATCCCCAATATGGATCTGCTGCATACTTAACGTTAAATCCCGAACCTTTATTTCCAACATGAGATCCAAAGAATCTAGAATCTTCAATATTTGTATATCCTCTCAAATTGATTCCCATATGTTCGTTTATCGCTGATGGAATATCTTTAAAATATGATGCCGACCCTGGATTACTATCAAATGCATTCCATCCAAATAAATTATTTCTTTGCAACGCATAATTACTAGTACCATAAGCAGATTCAAGACAAGCTAATGAATAGACTAATAACGCATTCATTCCATAAGTATTTTGAGCATCTATAAATGTTTGACCTTGTCCTTGCATTGCACTTCCACTCGGTTTGATACTTAATAAAAAGCTATCAAAGACAGATGCTGGAATATTAGTTTTGGTTCGTGATGGCAAAAATTGATAATAGTTGTAATATGTTCCTACTTTATTTCTATATTTTGCATCCGAATAAAAGTTATATCCATCATAACTATAGTAAGTTGTACCATTAGTCATCCATTCTGCTGCCAAACCAACAGTTAACGAATACTTCTCAGGCCATCCATTTCCTGACCATCCACTATGCGCAACAAATGTTAATTCACCATTTGATACTGTGTAATAAGTTTGATAAATTCTTGTCCAAAAAGGTTGTTCATTTGCTGCTGATGTATCATTTCCTCCCAGAGGCATGGTTACATTACCACCCACAAAAGCATATGGCACTAAATCAACATTTACTAAATCAGCTGTCCCACTGAAACCAGTTATATTAACCTTAATCGTTCCATTACCACTTCCGTTATAACTATATGTTCCCTCATATCGCATTTCTCTATGTTTAGTTACATAAGTAACCTTACGATACTGATGACTTACATCTTGAGTAATATTCATCGTAGAACTACCTGATCTCATTGGATAAGTTATAGCAAGACCTGTACTCATCGCAACAATTTTCATTGGACTTTTACTTGCATGATGACGTACTATTGCATCATCTCCATAACCCCACATTGTGTTTTGAGCATCGGAGAAAGAATTATGACAAGACATTTTCGTGAAAGTACCATTTGTATTTGCAATTGCGACTTCATATTGTGTTCCACAAGCTAAACTTGTTACATCTGCTTGTACATCAACTGGTGTAACAATTGGACTTTGTAGCATAACTAAAGAAGAAAATACTAATGTCATGCTTAGAATAAATTTAATTAGTTTGTTCATTTTCTATCCCCCTTAGTTAAGATCTACGTTAATTGTAATCCATGAATCTTGCCCTTGAACTTTAAGTTTCAATACTCCCTTATACGTTACAGGACTTTCAACTGGACTATATGCAACAAAGAATAAATCCCCTGTATCTTTTTCATTTATTTCTTTACCAATGATATTAGAATATTTCATCGATTGAATTGAACTATCCAAAGCTACAAATGTTTCTTTTGAATCATTAGGTATATACTGAGCTTCCTCTATGACGATTTTATCACCCCATAATGATACTGCTTCTATATTGAATGAATAAACCTCAACTGTTGAAGGAAGTAAATATTCTTGTCCATTTTGTGTCATTGTATCTCCAGTAATTGGATAAGCACTAGATACAGTCATTTGATAAGATCTACCATCTGTAATAATATCATCCGCTTTGTATTGAAGCATCTCTGCAGTACCTTTACTGTTTGACAAGTTAATTTTAATATCTTCAGTTCCTAAATCATTCTTAAGAATAATTTCTTTTGCATTTTTATCCTTAACAGGAATAAATATATTTACCATTGTACTTGGTTCGTTTGATAAGATTTCAAACCAAACATTTTGTTTACCTAAGAATAACGATTTATCTTCAAGCGCTTTTACATATGTATCTACTTGATCTAATGCAATTCCCTCACTTGTTGTAAAGTGACTTAATTTTAAGTTAATAGCTTCATCAGATTGAACTCTGATTTTAGCAATAACAAATTTAAAATCTATATCTTTCAAATTGAATACAACTGAATCCATCAAATCAATTTGATAAGCACCATCCGCTTTTTCTTCAGGTTTACTTTGACTTCCATCCGCCATCGTAATGTCATTGATTAACTGATCATTTGGTTTTGCTGGCTTGTTATTTAATTGAACTATAAAGAATGCACCGATAACTAGAATAACTAATCCAATACCAATACATAAGTATAACTTTGTTTTATTGAGTTTGTCTTTTTGCATAAACATACCTCCACACAATAATTATATCATAATCCATAACAAGTACATTGAATTTTCTGTGAATTTTGTGAAAAAAAAGTAAGAGAAATAATCTCTTACTCTATACCATTTGGATTCTTTAAAGTGAAGTTCCATCCATCCTGACACATTTCGTCAATACCATATTGTGCCGTCCAACCAAGAACATTTTTTGCTTTTTCTGTATCAGCGTAACAAGTTGCAATATCACCTGGACGACGATCCATAATTTGATAAGGAATTTCTTTTCCACTTGCTTTTGCAAATGCATCTTTTACTTGTAAAACAGAATATCCAATTCCTGTTCCTAAATTTACTTTCTCAACACCTTTGTGTTGTAGTGCAAATTCAACTGCTTTAATATGTCCTAGTGCTAAATCAACTACATGGATATAATCACGAACACCTGTTCCATCAATTGTGTTATAATCATCACCCCATACGCGTAGGAATTCACGTTGACCAGTAGCAACTTGTGCTACATAAGGTACTAAATTATTTGGAATTCCGTTTGGTGTTTCTCCAAGTAATCCACTCTTATGTGCTCCAATCGGATTAAAGTAACGCAATAACATAATACTCCAGTCAGCATCAGAAATAGAAACATCTTCCAAGATTCTTTCGTTGTAGAGTTTTGTAGTTCCATAAGGATTTGTTGTACTTAATGGGAAATCTTCTTTTATAGGAACTGAAGCAGGATCTCCATATACTGTAGCACTTGAACTAAATACCACTGTTTTAACTCCTGCATCCTTCATTGCTTCATAAAGATTTACACTCCCCGAAATATTATTTTTATAATAAGTTAGAGGAATCACACAAGATTCACCTACTGCTTTATAACCTGCAAAGTGAATAACTGCATCAATTTTGTTTTCTTTGAATACTTTATCTAGACCTTCTCTATCAAGAATATCCACTTCATAGAATTTTGGTTTTTTGCCTGTAATTGTTTCGATTCTATCTAACACAACTTCCTTTGAGTTATATAGGTTATCTAATACGATAACATCATACCCAGCTTTGATTAATTCGACACATGTATGGCTACCAATGTAACCTGTACCACCTGTTACTAAAATTGTTTTCATATAAGAATCCTCCTTGTATTAGTTTATCACATCGATGTTTACTTAAAAACAAAATTCAAGTTAAATTTAATTGGGTTTAATTGATTAGTAAAATTAACCGTGTAACCCTCTTGACTGTCTATCCATATCTTCAACAACAATGTCATAAATTTCTCCTAGTGTTGAACAATATTCTAAAACAATCCATGGTTCATTCGTATGAAAATGAATCTTAATTAATTCATCATCTCCAACTGCAAGTAAACAATCTCCTTTAAAATGAGTATTAAAATAATCATTAATTTGATCTTCATTTAAATCTTTTCCTTCAATTAACAATTGTGTATCATAACGAAATTCTAGCATCTGTTTTTCCTCCTAATATTTCTATTATATACGATAAAGCACATGTTTTCACATGTGCTTGTCTATTTATTTTGATGATGTTTCTAATTTGTCTCTTTTCATTTCTTGTGATGAGAACCAATAGATAATAACAAATGTGATAGTCGCTACTACAAGCGAAATAAGAAGTGTAGCGTTTAATTCTAACACTATACCACTCAACATATACAATTGAACAAATGATCCAACAAGTAGTCCTAAAATAGCCATATAAGTTAATTGTTCATACTTATCCAACAACCATCGTACAACTTTTGCTCCACCGAGTAATCCCACAACCGCACCTAATCCACAAGGAATAAGTAAAGGTATATTGAATTCAGCAATAGCGAACCCATAAATTGTTCCATACATGCCCATAATAATTAAGATTAACGATCCACTAATACCTGGGATAATCATTGTCACTGTCGCAATTGCCATTGATATAAAACATACAACAAATGATTCTAAGTTCAATGAAGTATATTTAATCATTGCTTTTGCAGATTCTTTATCTCCATTCATAAACGCTAAATAAACCATTAATCCTAGCGCTATAACAAATGGAATCCAATTTGCTGCCTTAATTTTCTTAGTAGGTCCTTTTGCTTTGTAAAAAATCAAAGGTAAACTTCCAAGTACAATACCAATAAATCCAAAATAAGTTTGTGTTGTATAGTTATTGAGTAAGAATGACATAATTTTACTTAAGCCAACGATACCAATAGCTAATCCTAATGCAAGTGGTAATAAGAAAGGTAAGTTACGTTTAATTACTTTAAAATTGAGTGTGATAGATTCCATTAAGCGATCATAAAAATTTAAAATGATTGCGATTGTTCCACCACTTACTCCTGGAATTACATTTGCAACTCCCATTAAAACACCAAATACTACATACTTAATTGCTTCCATAATCTCTCCTAATTAAATATTCTAACTATATCTTGCCAAGTTGCGAAAATCATCAACCCGAACAATAATACCATACTTGCAGTCATTAATCCAATTTCAAATTTCTTATTAAGTGGCTTACCAATAATAATTTCAGCTACAATAAGTACTACTCTTCCACCATCTAAAATTGGTAAAGGAAGTAAATTAAATATACCTACATTAAGTGATAATAATGCTACTAATAAAAGTAAACTAGTTGGACCTTGTGACGCTGTTTGTTCTGTTACTTGATAGATACCAACAGGTCCTGATAGTTGATCTAAACCATTTCCTTGAACGAGTCTTGCTAAAGATTTAAAAATATCTTTTGTCATGTCAATCATGTAATCAAAACTGTAATAGCCTGCATTTAGTAGCGTGATTTCAACATATTCACCTTTTGGAGAATTAATTCCAATCATGTAAGCACCTTGCTCATTTTGAATTCCTTTAACTGGAGGTAGTTCAATTAACTCTCCATTACGTTCAACAGTATAGACAACTTCACCTGTATACATTTGTGTGAAAATTGTTATATCATCAAATTCTTTCGGTTTAATAACTGTTCCATCATCCAATACAACCTTTTTAATTAAATCACCACTTTGAAATCCTGCAGCTTCCGCAGGTCCATTTTCTACAACTGATTCAACAATTGGTTTTGGTGATATACCATAGGCACCGCTATTAAGAAGTAACCCTGTAATGATTAACCAACATAAAGCAAAATTCATTGCAATCCCTGCAAGCATAACAATTACACGTTTCCAACGAGCTATTCCTTTTATTGAACGATTTGCTGGAACATCAATGTTTGGATAAAGTTCCATATCATCTTCTTGTTCACCAGACATCGCTACATAACCACCAATTGGTATTAAGCGTAATGAATACTTAGTTTCTTTTCCTTGTATAGAAAATAGTTTTGGTCCCATACCCAATGAAAACTCATAACAATACACACCAAATGCTTTCGCAGCGATTAAGTGACCTAATTCATGAATAACAATAATTACTGATAATACGAGTATAAAATAGATGACACCCATAGAATAATCAACTCCTTTAAAGTGTTCTCAATTAGTTTAACACAACCCTTATCGTTGTACAAACGCTAAACAAAAGGATAAGTATTACGAAAAAAATCGTATACTCATCCCCTATTACATTTACTATTTTAGCTTATTCCAAATTACTTGTCTATGTTCTATAACCAAAAAAGTTGCGAAACATAATCGTTCAACAACCTCTAAGTTTTCTTTATTTTCCTTGACCGTAGTGTTTAAAAACATCAACTGCAGCTTGAATTTGTTCATCCTTCATAAGCGCCATTTCATTATCACATGATTTTGCTGCAATTATTGTTTTACAAGCTTCTTCAAGATAAATACACGCATATAGTGCTTGTTTCAAAGAATCACCAACAGCAATTACGCCATGATGCTTTAGCACTACTGCTAATTTACCATTTAGATTTTCTACTGCCTTTACACCCATATCTAAACTCGCAGCTGAACTATAAGGAGCCACAGTAACAGTTCCTCTTGTAGCGTTAGCAAGTGTAGTAAGATTGCAGACAATTTCATCTTGAACTAAACCTAGTGCAGTTGCATAAGGTTGATGAGTATGAATAACAGCATTTACCTCTGGCATTGATTTAAAAATATATAATAAAGCTTCTGTATCAACACTTGCTTTACGTTGACCTTCAATAATATTACCGTCAATATCCATGACAAGCACATCGTCTTCAACCATATCTTCATATATCATGCCACTTGGCGTAACTAAAATCTTATCATCTGGTAATCTCCAACTAACATTCCCACCTGATAATGCAATTAGTCCATATCGATCTAGTTTTATTCCAGCACGAATAATTTCTTTTTTTTCTTTATCTAGCATTGCTTTCTCCAATTCTATTTTCCAAGGATGCATTTTGTTTTGCTTCTTTCTTAGCTAATTCTTTTTGACGCTTAACACGGATATATTCTGTGTTTATGGTTCTAGCTCGAGATTTAAGTGTTTCTGGAAATAATTTATATTCTAAGTCGATTAATTTTAAGAATAATTCTTTTCCATCATTAAATTGTGCTGTTTGAATCCAGTAACGTCCTTTTATCGCATTATAATCATTAATTCTCAAATATATTTTTCCAGAAGATGGAAACTCACGTATTTTGAAAATTTTTAAATCTTCTATTGGGTATATTATTACTTTTCCAAAAGTTTCAAACTGAATTTCATTTTCATCTATTCTTACTATTTCGACAGTGCTTCTTGAAATAAAAGTATTCCAAACAGTATAAAGGGCTATTACACTTAGAAAAATCATAAGAGGAGCAAATGTACCAGTTAAACCAAGTACAAGCGTAGTGATAGCTACAGCAATACAAAACCAGCCAGTAAACTTTACTTGTATAAAAAATGATTGACTACGATAACGATATTCTTTCATAAATTTTCTCCTTGAAAAATAGACTCGCACAATGACTGCACGAGTCTAAATGTGTTTAAACTTATTCAGCGTGCATTTCAGCAGCTTCTTTTTTAATTCTGATGCGATTCCAGAATGCTAGAGCAAGAGCACCTGCTGCAGCAATTACAGTACCCATCATACCAAAATCATGTAAACGAACAAGTATCCATGTTAATGGGTTTGCTCCATCACAAATTGATGAAATCATACTTGCACCTTCTGGCATTGCAAAATTTACATTTAATGCAGCTGTAGTAATTAATGGTGCTAAGTTAGTTGCGATTAATAGACCTACTGCCAAAACGATAATACCAATAATAATTCCTCTAAATCCATTACCACGAACGATAGGTGTAATTAATACAAACATCCAAGGAACTACTGCCAAGTCAGCAAATGGTAACACTTGGTTTCCAGGAATGATAACCGCTAAGAATATCATCATTGGAACTAATACGAATGATATAGCTAATGTAACTGGGTGACCAACCCCTACCGCTGAGTCAAGACCGATATAGATCTTACCACGGTTCTTAAATTTCTTTTGAACGAATTCACTTGCAGCATCACTAATAGGAATTAAACCTTCCATTAATAATGCAGCCATCTTAGGAATCAATACTAATACACCGCCTAGTGAAACTCCTAATACTAACAATTGAGAAATATTGTAACCTGCAAGTCCACCGATAATGAAACCCAATGCAGTACCAATTAAAATTGGTTCTCCAAATACACCGAAACGTTTTTGAACATTGTCCATGTTGATATCGATATCGCGAATAACAGGAATCATGTCAAAGATTTTGTTGAATAACATTGCAATTGGAGCATAAGCTGTTGTAAATCCATGAGGTAAAGAAACTCCTGGTAAGCCCAATGATTCTTCAACCATTGGTGCAGTATAATCACCAAGCACCATGATAATAATCATATTGATAACAGCAGCAATAATACCTAACCCTAAATTGTCAGTTAGAATTGCAACTAAAGCACCAGTAAACGCAAAGTGCCAGTAATCCCAAATATCAACATCAACAGTTTGTGTTGTATTTGTAAGTAGCATAACAATATTTACAACTAATCCCAAAGGAATAATAATCATCCCTACAGTTGAACCCATTGCAATTGCCGCTGATGCTGGCCAACCAACATCAATAACATTTAGATTTAACCCAAAATTTGCCACCATTTGTTGAACTGCTGGAGCCAAACTTGTTCCTAATAAGTTATTAATTACTAGGTTTAACCCAATAAAACCAACCCCTACTGTTAAACCTGCACGTAAGCTTTTACCAAATCCTGATCCAAGTACCATTCCTAATATTGTTATAACGATTGGCATTACTACGGAAACCCCTAGACCTTGTATAAACCCGAAAAAATCAAGAATAAAATTCATAGACATCCTCCTTATCTTCTAATGATTTTTACTTTTGCATAAGTTCCAAAATAGCATCAATACTCGATTGAGTATTTACACCAGTAAGAAAACATACACCTGGTACAAATGGACATTTTAAATTCTGTGGTGCCATTGTAGTAGCAATTAAGAAATCATAATTAACTGACATCGCAGCAGCTTCACCAACTTTACATTGATTAATTTTGTATTTTCCTGCATAACCCTTTTCATCAAGAATTTTCTCAATTTTTCCTCTTACTGCTGTAGAAGTACAGATTCCTGAACCACATGCTAATAAAATATTTTTCATTATTTTCTCCTTTCCTTTTATAACTACTCAAAGAAGCCTTTAAAACATTCTGCTGCTTCATGAGTTGTTTTACAATTAGACAACATTGTTAATTTATCTTTTGACATAAATGCAAACATTAATGCTTGCAAGAAGTCCATTTGTTTATGTGGTTCCTTAATTGCCATCATAAACATAATTTTTACATCAACTAAATCATTTTCTGTTCCCATTTGTACAAACTGAACTGGTTCTTTTAATATAGCTACTGCGATGGCTTGTTTGTTAACATGCTCCGCATCAGTATGTGGAATAGCAACCGCAAGTTCTTCACACATCAATCCCGTAGGATAAACAGTTTCCCTTTTCAAAATTGCTGTTGTAAAAGAATCTTTAACTACATCTTTTTCTTTAAGAACTGTTGCTAGTTTCGTCAAAGCATCTTTGCTATCAGTTGCTTCTAAATCAATGACAACCAAGTTTTCATCAAAATACATATCATTTAATAAATTACTCATAATTCTTTATTCACCCATTACCATGACATGACATTTACGATCACGTACTCTGTTTTGGTCCCAATCTATAAAGTAAATATAACCAACAGCACCAGTTAACATTTTTGAATTTTCGATGATAAATGTTTCACTTGCCCCAAAGAACGAAGCACGAATGTGAGCATCACCATTTAAGATAGTTCCTGGATCTTTTGGAAATGTAGGATCTTCAAAGTCAATCAAAAATTGTAAATGTTCAGGTCCTGGATAACGATAGTCTCTATTGTCCGTAAGTTCTCTTGGAATGATTCGATCTAATATTCTATTTAGATCTACTTGTAAGAATTCATCACCGTTAAAATCCTTATCATGAACATATTCTTCAAAAATTACCGAACATGTTGTATGTTGTGATTGAACAACAACAATTCCATTTTGCACTCCACTTTTATTTACGATTTCTTTTACTTGGTCTGTTATGTTGTGATACGTTACGCGTTGACCATTTGATGTAAGTATTACCGTCTCTTTGTATGTTTTCATATTCTTACCCCTTAATCTCTGTACGTGCTCTATCTAATGCTTCAAACATTTCATCTAATGTTTTCAATGGATCTTTAGCTGCAACAATACCACTTGTACCACCAGTTCCATCTGCGCCAATTACAATTGCATCATATACATTTTGTCCTGTACTGATTCCTGCCGCTTGTAATACTTTTGTGTTTGAAGAAACACTCTTTACTGCTTCATTGGTTGATTTCATATAGTTCTCATCACTAACTTGTCCTGTACCAATTAAGCTTGTTGGTTCACATACCATTACATCTGGATTTAATTTAGCAATTGCTTTTGCTTCTTCCACACTGTCAGCACAAACGATTGTTAATAAATCTAATTCATCTAACCGATGCATAGCCATGGCTAACTCATGCATTGTCATTGGATGCTCAGCATGATTCAAAAAACTTCCCTTGGCTCCTGCTGCAATACATCCCTCTGGCAAGATATGTCCCATACCTTTACCTGCTTTAATACCATCCATGTGTTGTGCGATAACAATTAATTTTTCTGTGTTTTCACTTAATAACCTTAAATCAGCATGCTGTGCAGTAAATAGAACATCAAAGTCATATTGGATTGCTAATTTATCCGCATACTTTGCAAGTTCCAATACCTTATCACCATATAAATATGATTTAGGATTAATAACGAAGAATGGTCTACGTAATTGAACTTTACTCATTTTCTTTCTCCCCTTCTATTTTGCAAATACATCAAAGTAATGATTAAGAACTTTCCTCATACCATCGTTTGCACATACTTTTAAATCAAAATACTCAGTTGGTTTTTTTTCATTGATTTCATTCATAGCTCCAACCAAGAAATCGGTAAAGATATTAATCTTACTTATACCGTTATGAGCACAACGTTTTAAGTTGTCATCTCCTGAACCTGAACCACCATGTAACACTAAAGGAACATGTACTGCATTTTTTAATTCTTCAAGTCGTTCGAAGTTAATTTGAGGTACTCCTTTATATTTTCCATGTGCTGTTCCAATTGAAACAGCTAATGAGTCTACATTTGTTTGTTCTACAAATTTTTTTGCTTCTTCAACCTCTGTATAGATTGAATCTGTATGATCATGGTTCTCATAATTATCGCCACTTCCTACATGTCCTATTTCAGCTTCAACTGTTACATTATGTTTATGAGCATAATCAACAACTTCTTTTGTTTTTCTAATATTCTCTTCAAATGTATCCATTGAAGCATCTATCATGACTGAAGTGAATCCTAAATCAATTCCCTTTTTAATAAAATCGATATCAGTACCATGATCTAAATGTAATACAATTGGTACACTTGCATTTTGTGCAACGTATTTTCCAATCAACGAAGCTTCTTCTAGGGATATAACATTGTGATGCGCTTGTGCAAATGATAATATAATTGGCTTACCTATAGCTTCTGCTCCTTGAACATAGCTTCTTGCACTATCCAAATCAATAAAATCAGGTGCTGGTACTGCATAACCCTCTTGTTTTGCTTTACTTAAGATTTCTTTTGAATTAACTAACATGTCTACCTCCTATTTAAAGATTCTTCAAGTATTTCAACTAATATCTCTTTATTAGATGCATGGACCATTTTTTCAATGGTTGGTGGTGATTCCAATATATCCAATAATTTTGATAAAACATTTTTGATTCGATCCATATCATCTTTTGCTACGGCAATAAATACAATCAAATTAACATCTTGACTTCCCCATTTGATTCTATCGCTTAATGTAACAACTGATATTTGTGATTTTAATACTGTTTCAGGAGATGCATGGGGAATTGCTGTTCCCGTATACATACTTGTATCGCCCATTTTTTCTCTTTCATAAATACTTTCTTCAAAATCTTCGTTAACATATTTTCTTTTTTGATAGTATTTTATTAAGTAATCTAAACATTCATTTTTTGTCTTAAATTTTTTATTGAAGAAGATGAAATCTGGGTGGAAGAAATGAGCAAGTTCTAACTGATGGAAAGGGGATATATTTTTTAATTCTCGCTCTTTCTTCACACTCGAATAGATTTCATTGATAGAGTTTAGATCGTGTTCTGTTAGTAATGGTGATACATACACAACGGGAACATTTAAATTCGGTAGTTTCACTGTAGATATAACAAGATCTATATTTTTTAATTCCGCTTTTAATAACTCATCTACATTCATTGTTACAATGTTATCTTGAGGTTGAACATTTTGTCGTATTCTTGTAAAGATTAACTCACTTGTCGCAAGTCCTATCGGACAAACAATAACTATGTTTTTAAACTTTATTCCATGTCTTTTTTCTAAAGAAATTTGAAAGTAAATAAATAAGAATGATATTTCATCATCATCGAAATGAACATCAAATTCCTTCTCTAACTCACTAGCGACAAACCATGTTAATGAAAATAAAACTATGTATTGTTTCTTTATCTCTTGAAGCAACGGATTACTAACTTTTATCCCCTTCTTCAATCGATATAACATCGGTGGTAAATGAAATAATAATGAATCTCTTAATCTTTCATCATTATTTAAATCTGTTTGTAGGCATCGAGACATCATTTTCATCATGCGGTTTACTACATCAATATACTGTTCATTCAAATATTTTTGTTTTACTTGTGGCTCTATTCTATGAGCGTACATTTGTTGACTTAAATAACGTGTATCACTTTCAGATAAAGATAATCCAAATCTCTTTTCAAAATATTCTTGAAGTTCGATTACTATCATATAAGGTTCTAAATAACTCACATCTTCAATGAAAATATCACTAGGTTGAATATGATGATTATTTTTTACTCGTGCTATCATGATTAGAATCGTTAATGTAATTGAACGAACATAATAATCAGATAATGTATTGTTCGAGGTGATAAAATCTTCAACACCTTCTTTTACAATTCTAACTAATTCCTCACCAAACAATTGATTCATAATACTTGATACCGGATCAAAACTAGTTAAGGTATCATAACTATCATCTACTTTACTTACATTTTGGATAAAATCTTTTATTGCTCTTTGAATTTGAATTTCAAGCCCTTTAATTTTAAGTAAGGATTTTGATGTAGTACACGAGACTCCATAATCAGAAAATAAATTATGTAAATAATCAATATCTGTTCTCAATGCAGCTTGGCTGATATAGAAACGGTTTTCTAAATCTTCTAAAGTACATTTTTCATCATCTACAAATAACCACTTAACCAATTGAATTCTTCTGTGTGTTGGATAATGACTTTCTAGATGATCACTTGACATAACTTGTAATTCTTTTTCAAATCTAGCTATATTTTTTTCTATTCCTACTAACTTCAACCCATGCCTTGGTTGCTTATCAACAAATAATTCATATTCTTTCATTTGTTGATTAAGAGAATTGACATCGTTGTAAATTGTTTTATCAGAAACTCTAAAATTAGTACTAAAAAAACTAGTCGGTTTATATTCTTTCATTTGAGATAGTAACTTAAATAAATTACGTTGTCGTTGTTTAATTTGCACCATAAATATCTCCATTTCTTATCTCCATTTGTATTATATGAGATAATTTTTATTAATTGTACGTATTCAAATTTCCATATTAATGTGGAAATTTCTTCATTGTGGAAAAAAAAACTGTCTTTTAGACAGTTTCCCTTGTTCCATACATATGTCTTACAAATTCTCTTGAAATTCTATCACTTTCAATTAATTCTTCTAACGAAGGATTTTCTACGAAAGGACATTGTTTCACTGCTTGTATGACATAATCTTCTATTTCCAAAAATTTAATTTTATCTTCAAGAAATAATGATACAGCTTCTTCATCGGCACCATTCATAATAGCGCCTAAATTACCACCCTTCTTACCTACCTCATATGCAAGAGCAAGTAATGGGAAGCGTTCTAAATCTGGTATTTGGAAGTGTAACTCGGGATAATCAAAGAAACTAAATGGCTTATCACCATACATCTTTAAGCGTCTAGGATAAGATAAAGCATATTGAATTGGAATTTTCATATCGGCTGATCCCATTTGCGCAATAACAGAATGATCACGATATTGAACTAAAGAATGCACAACACTCTCTTTATGAATAACAACCTCAATTTTATCAAATGGTATATCAAATAAATAATGAGCTTCAATTACTTCAAAACCTTTATTACACATTGTTGCACTATCTATTGTGATACGTCCACCCATTTTCCAGTTAGGATGTTTTAATGCTTGTTCCTTTGTTACATTTGTAAGTTCAGCTCTTGTCTTATCTCTAAAGCTTCCACCACTTGCTGTGACAATAAGGCGATCAATTTCAGAGATATTATTTCCTTGTAAACATTGAAGAATAGCTGAATGTTCGGAATCAATTGGCAATAAAATGACATTATAATCATTTAAAGCTTTTTTAATTAATGGCCCTCCGGCTACTAAACTTTCTTTATTCGCTAATGCTATGTATTTAACTTTCTTAATAGCTTCTAATAAAGGTTTCAACCCTCTAAAACCGACGATAGCACTAACAAAAGTATCATAATCATCAAGATTTGCTAATTGGCATAACCCTTCATCCCCCACATAGAATTCGATGTTTGAGTATTGCTTTTTAAGAGCAATCGCATCACCATCCTTCGCAACACAGATGTGTTTGATGTTAGGGAACTGTATTAAAATTTCATGAACTTTATCGATATTGTGTCCAACACTGAAGGCATATAAATTAAATTCTTCTGGATGAGACGCAATCACTTCTATTGTTTGGGTTCCAATGGAACCACTTGCTCCTAAGAGTACTATATTTTTCATATTATCACCATAACCTCAATAAATAACAAAATAGCATGGAAATACATTAAACAAAATAACAAACTATCTACTCGATCTAATACACCACCGTGTCCAGGGAATATCGAACCGAAATCTTTTACATGGTATTGACGTTTAACCGCGCTAAAAGATAAATCTCCTATTTGTGCAATGATGGGTAGCGTAAGCGATGAAAACAAGATTACTCCTGGATCAAACATATTCGGAATAACTAACATTGCGAATGCATAAGATGCAACAGCACCTGTAAACCAGCCACCAATTGCCCCTTCCCATGTTTTCTTAGGAGAAATACGTTCAATTAGTTTATGTTTACCAAAGAAAACTCCAAAGAAATAAGCTCCAATATCACATCCAAAACAAGCTAACGCAACATAAATCATGACCAATCCGCCATAATTATAGATATGAATAATACCTTTAACAGCTAGCGTTAAAATCATTGTCATAACAAAGACATAACTTAAATCTTCGATACTAATTTCTTTTGTAAAAATATGAATTACAAATAATACAATTAAGAATGCAATAATAGCTGGAATATAGAAATCAATTGGTACTAAATACATGACAAGCGTGCTTGCAAATAAGAATGCCACCAATCCCCAACTGATCTTTCCACCTCGTACTGCCAATATTTCATAAGAAGCAAGACCACTTACCGCAAAAACAAGTAGTAATAAGGGTATACCACCCAAAACAAGAGGAGGTATAGCTACAAGGGCAATAATCAACCCCGTTACAAAACGCTGCTTCATTTCTGAATTCCTCCAAATCGACGATCACGTTTCTTAAAATCCTCTAAACAACGATTAAATTCTTCTGGTGTAAATTCAGGCCAAGTTTCGTCAACAAAAATGAGTTCACTATATGCAATTTGCCACAATAAAAAATTAGATATACGATACTCTCCACTTGTTCGAATTAAACAATCAATTTGTGGGTAATCTTTTGTCATTAAGTATTGTTCAAATTGTTTTTCATCTATATCTAAGGTTTGTTTGCCTTCTTGCACTTCTTTTGCAAATTCTTTTGCAGCAAGCAAGATCTCTCTTTGCGAACCATAATTCATCGCAAAACACAAAATCATACCTGTGTTATTCTTCGTATCTTCAATTGCCTTTTGAAACAACTTTGCTGTTTCTTTTGGAATTCCTTCCATTTGACCTATCATTTGAATTCTAATATTCTTTTCCATCAATTCCTTCAAAAATTTTTGAAAGAAGACAGCGGGTAATTTCATCAAATAATTAACTTCTTCCTCAGGTCTTTTCCAATTCTCAGTAGAAAAAGCAAACAACGTTAAGACTTCTATTCCGTCATCGTTTGCTGCAATTGCTATATTTCTAACATTCTCTGATCCTTGGTAATGTCCTTGGGTACGCATCTTATTTTGACGTTTTGCCCATCGTCCATTGCCATCCATGATGATAGCTACATGTTTTATTTTATCCATAACATCACCTTACTCATGAAAATATTTTAGCATATTTCACAAATGAATGATAGTTCTTGACTCATCAAATTCAAAATCAGCTTATTCATTAATCAATTATCTAATTCACTCCTTTATTAATTCTCGTGAATGGTAAAAAATATAGAGTTTTTGACTTATATTAGTATTCATAAAGAAA
>NZ_JAVWNC010000029.1:0-25113 GCF_036637135.1 Anaerorhabdus sp.
ATTGAATCTAAGAAATCGATTGCAGATGCAGATTGTTCAGCTAATGTTTGAACTAATTCTTTATTGTTCTTATCATAGCCACCCTTCATTGTATCTTCAACGAATAATTCAACGCTGTCTTCAATACCTGCTTCATCTTGGTATTTTGTTGCAGCAGCATTCATACCACCTGTTGCACGAGAAGTATTTCCTCCAACAATTGGTGCTTTTTCAATAATAATTACTGATTTGCCTTCGTTTGCAGCAGTGATTGCAGCAGTCATCCCTGCTCCACCAGCTCCAATAATAACAACATCAGCTTCAAGTGTTTCAGCTTTTTTCTCAACTGATCCAGCTTCTTTAGCTTTTAAATCTGTTACTTTTAATCCAGCTGCTTCAATAGCTTTAGTTACTGCTACTAAGAAAGCATCAGAAGTAATTGTAGCAGTTGAAACTGCATCTACTTCAACACTGTTTTGTGCTACTACTTTTTCGATCATGATTGGTAGTGCAACTTCACCAATGTCTGCAGATTCTGCAGATTCAAGAACATTGATTGATTCAATCGTCTTGTCATCAGAAATTGTTACTTCAACTTTAATAGTTGATGAGAACCCTTTTTCTTCTCCTGTGAATGTTCCACCCTTAAACTCACTCTTAGCACACCCTGTAAGCATGCCGATTGTCAACAACATTGTTAACAATAATTTCATGTATTTTTTCATCATATCCTCCAATACTTTTTCAATTATAAAGAATCAAAAATGTTTGTCAATGTTTTCACAACACTTTCTTACATTTTTTCATTTTCTCCCAAAAAAAAGACGAATTTCTTCGTCTTATGCGCGTCCTGAATATTTACCGTCAGCAGTATTAATTAATACCATCTCATCTTGACCGATGAATAGAGGTACTCTAATTTCTAATCCTGTTTCAAGTGTTGCATTCTTAGATGCTGATGTTGCTGTATCACCTTTTACTGCTGGTTCACATTCTACAATACGTAATTCAACTTTATCTGGAAGAATTAAACCAAGAATTTCTACACCTTCATACATTGAAATATTAACATTATCATTAGCTTTAAGGAATTTCATTTCCCATTCTAATTTATCTTTATTAATTTCAATTTGATCATATGTAGATGTATCCATGAATACTAGTGCATCTCCACTGTCATATAAGTATTGCATTTCTTTCTTTTCAATATGTGCTTGTTCAACTTTATCTCCACCAGTAAATGATAGTTCATTGATAACACCTGTTCTTAAATTTCTTACTTTTACCTTTACAATCATTTGACGCATTGCAGTTTTATTATGCGCAATATCAATAACTACGTATATATTACCTTCGTTTTCAAATGTTGTTCCTGGTTTCAAATCGTTTACAATAATCATTTTTGTTCACACTCCTACCCTTCTATTGTAAGGAAATCGAACGTTTTGTCAACGATAACCCACAATTTAGTCGCTATTTTCAAGCACCCATGTAACTTCTGGATCAACTCCATTAAGATAATCTTCATAGGTTTGTTTGATTTCTATATCTGGATAAAGTGAATCTTTATCGTAACCCTTAATCAATTCAAAATACTTTGTTGAATAATAAACAATAAAAGGAACAGTTAAAGTTTCTATACTTTTCAATTCTCCATAACCATTTACAGTTCCACCTGTTGGTGTACCAACTAGTTGGCTATTAAACATTTCTTGCGTATCGATTGCATTCATAATTCCAGATGAGAATGTTTTATTACCTATTAATGTATAAAATGTATAGTCACCAGATTTTTTTATCATATTGAATAATGGTTGAATTACTTCTGAATTACCTCCAGAATTATATCGCAAATCAAAAATAATAGTTTTGTAATCCGTTGTATCAAGTTCCGCTTCAACTTGCTTTGTGAAGTCTTTCATCGGTAATTTAGGATCTTCTTGACATGAGTTATATTGAATAAATAAGGTGTCATCATTCATCTTTTGATAATTGTAAATATTAGTTATTAGACTTGTGCTTGGATTTGTATTTCTTTCAACTCTTGCTAATTTAGCACTCTTGATTTCTTGTTCATTTAATGGAGTTAATGGAATTGGTATTAATTCTTGTTTATCATCCTCAACATAAAGAACAATTTCTTCATTTTCTTCAACAACACCTAAATAAATAAGTGCTTCTTGAAAATTAATTGTATTAGAAAAACTTTGATCAATCCACGCATCATTTTCATGAGGGATAATTGTCTTCGCCTTCTCATAAATTTCTTGGATACTCATGTCATTGATACTTACAACTCGATATCCCAAATACGCTTTATAAGCTTCATCTAAAATCATTGTATGCCAATTGTCTTCAAACTTTGCTATTGCAAAAGGCAGCCCATGTTCATAGGCATATTTAGAATTTGAATATCCTATGGTTGTATGTGCATCTTGAACAAGAGTCAATAAATGCAAAACTGAATAATAAAATTCTGCATCACTCATTTCATTCACATTTTCTTTTACTTGCTCTATTTCTTGTTGTAGTTCTTCCTTCGTTATATTCGCGTATAAGTTTTTGTGCTTCGCTTCCAGCGTATTAAATATTTCAATCAAATCCTCTTCTTTGGTTTTAATTGTATTGACTGTTTCTTCTTTTTTTTGACATCCTACCATACCCAACAAAATTGAAATCATCACGATAAATGTAATTAACTTTTTCATATCATTTCCTCACTACTAGGTATGATACGGCTTTTACTCTATCTTTTCAACCTGTGATTCACATTCATCAACAGCGGAGAACAAATCTTTCTCATATTCAAAGTGAAGTATTTTTTCCTGATACACATCAATATTAATTAAATCTGCATCTATCATGACTTCAAATGATATACCACTTAGTTCATATCCACCATCTTTCAATCGATTATTCTTCATTTCACAAATCAACCAATCAATGATTTTTACCTCTAGGTCTAATATAGAATTAGCTTCTTTCACATTTAAGTAAACTTGAATTTTAGCTTGAAACTGTGACTCAATATATCCTAAAAGTGTTATAACAAGTAGTAAATACCACAAAAATATTGCACTAATAAATCCCTTCTTACTCATGAGCAACTACCCTTTTTCTTACTACATCCTCCCGTTTGTATTCATAGTATACTTTTCCATTTTCTATTACAAAATATCCCTCATCTAAATCAGTAAAATAAATCAATGTTCCTGGTGTCATGTAGAGGTGGTGATTTGAAGTAATTAATTCGATTTGTTCTCCTCGATAATTAGCATAAAGAATACCATCTTCAACATTTATGTTTTCCATAAACAGCATTGCTTTTCTTAATTGGTATAAGGCAATTTCATCTTGAGCGTCGTCATTAAAATAATTATGATCAATTAATAAGCGAAGTGATGTATAAACAATAGGTACAAGAACTGCAACTATGATAAGTCCGATGAGGTATTCGATGGAGGTACTTCCTCGTTTGTATTTAGACACTCAATCTCACACTCATTTCTATTTATTAAGATTTGGATATAACGTTGATCTTCTTGTTCCAAGTAAGTCTCAATTGATTCTGAATGCACTACTTCTAATTTTTTAATACCTAACACACATGTAACAACCACTAAAGTTATCACAATGCATAAGCTAACTTCTATCAAAACAAATCCCCTATTTAAACTCAAGCCTACCACCTCCAAGTTGACTAACAATTTTCTTTGATTTTCCAGGTATTATTATAGTTTGAGCCATTCTTACATTTCCTTTATAGTTAAAAATAATTGGATAAGAATACTCTGCACTAACGATTGATTCAAATTCCTCCTGTTTATTATCCTTAATACATTCAGATTGTTTGATTAAATACTCATTCGCAAAAATCATATCATCAATATTAGGTAGTCGAACAAGAGGCAAAATTAAGATTGATAATGAAGATACAATAAACAAAATTATCATCATTTCTATCAATGTAAATCCTCTATTGAAGTATTGCTTGTCCATCGCTAATACCTACACTTTGGTTGGTAGAACACTGTATTTGTTCATCACTCATCAATCCAGCATTCACTAAATCATATACATCATTGGGATATTCATCATAATCCAATCGATATTGTAAAATTGCTGAATCAACTACTTTGAGCATTGCATTGCATCCTTTGTCATCTACAATTTTCATTACTTTTTGAATGTTAGGAACTGCCAGTAAAAACAAAATAGACAATACTGATACAACAATAATCATTTCTAATAAAGTAAATCCTTTCTTCATATTCACCTCACAGTTGAGCCATTAGCGTTAAGGGAAGTATAAGAATTTGATACACAATAACGATAATAAACCCAATACATCCATAACTAATAAGCTGGCATCCTTTCGCAAAACGTTTAATCTTTCTTTTCATCTTTGTTTCGTTTATTCTTATGTATCCTTCTAACATTTCATCCATAGATGATGAATATATCGCAACTTTCATATATTGAACTAACGTTCGATCTAAATAAATATTTTCTAATGCTTCTTCCATCTTTTCACCCCTTGTGAGTGATTTTTGAATTGTTGTACTCATCAAATTTAGAATGGGATGAATTTCGATATTACTTAGCAATTTCATTGTTTCTTTTGTTTTAATACCACTCATTGAACATTGACGATAAAAGCGAGCGAATAAATTACTTTGATAGGTTTTAATCATGTTATTTTTATTCAGTTTGCAATACATTTCATATAAAATACATCGACACATTTTGTTACACCACAATAAAATGATCACACTCATACTCAACAATACAATTGTGATGAAAATACAGATACATATGAATATAAATCGTATTGACAGAAGTGTTGTTGGATCCATTTTAAAATTAGTAAACATCGTTATTAATGTAGGAAAACATAAGAATGTGAAAACTGTTAATCCCATCCATGTTCCAATGAAAAGCAAACTAGGATAAAGTAATTCCTTTAAAATATTTGTTCGATAATTCTTCTCTTCTTTTATACATTTCATTGTTAGTGTTAAACTTTGCGTAAAAGGTAGAAACATACAGAATGGTTTAAGATACATACAGTATTCCTTAGAAAAATAAATTTGAATAAAATTTTCTATTTCCTCACCCTTTTCTAACTGCGATAGTAATTGATCAAAACAAGTTTTATTCTTATTATCTTTAAGTAGTCGTAAAGCATCTTGAAAAGAAAACCCTGACTGAACTAAAACGCATATTCCTTCTATATCTTGTTTATTCATCCAAGTCTTTGGTTGCTTCTTGAACACTGATAATTCCTTGTTGGATTGCTTGTTTGATGCTGTATTGAATTGGTTTAAAATCTTTCGGTATTTCATGTTTAAAATAATCATTCACACCTTTCTTTGTTAATATTTCATAAATGCCAACCTTCGAATTATCTGAAAGAGATGAATATAGTCTTTGATTGCTAATCCCCAATAAGACATCCATAAGTTGATATTGACTCACACCCAGTTCTAATAGCCTCTCAATCGCTAAAAAACAGTTACCTGCATGAATACTAGTCAAAACCAAATGACCCGTTAAAGCACATCTAATCGCCATTTTAGCTGCTTCCTCATCACGAATCTCACCAATCATGATAATATCCGGAGCATGCCTCAATAATTGTTTAATTCCTTGATCATATCCCAAATCCTGTTTTTCATTAATTTGAAGTTGTACAAAATTTGTACTATAGATTTCTATTGGATCTTCTAAGGTATATATTTTCTTATGCTTGATTTGATTTAGGATTGTATACAGAGTGGTTGTTTTGCCAGATCCTGTAGGTCCACTAAATATAAATAAACCACTACGATGATTTTCAATTGATTTCAACATTTGAATAACATTTTGATCATACGTTAAATGCTGTATTTCAATCTTTGAATTAGAACTCAAAATTCTTAAGACACCACTTGTTATACGATAACTTTTCATGACTGCAAACCTCAAAGAAACCCTCTCTCCATTTACATTTACATCAAATCTACCTGTTTGTGGTAACACACTGTTACCTAAATCTAGGTTCGCTCGATATTGTAAATAGCGAAAGAATTTTAAATCATCTTCTTGTTTCTTAACCAATATCATCTTTTCATGATATTTAAACTCAATCTTTATTTCATCATCAAATAGTGAAAAATGAAGATCACTAGCTCCATAGTGAATCGCAACAATAAGTAATTCTTCTAATCTTTTTTCCATGTCATCTCCTTACCAAATGATTTGTTTATTCTTCTATTTTCCCTAAAAAAAAAGCAGAATTTATTTCTGCTTTCTTAAAAATATGGGTTAACCGCTAATTCATGTTCAATTGTAGATGTTGGTCCATGTCCTGGATAAACAATTAAATTTGGGTTAAACGATTTGATTACATTTAGACTTTGTCTCATTTTACTCATGTTACCACCATATAGATCCGTTCTACCAATTCCTTCAAAAAATAAAACATCTCCAGTAAATAAGTGATTTTTATATTGTATTAATGTACATCCTTCAGTATGACCTGGTGCAAAAATAATATCAAATTCAAAATGACCAATTTTCATCTTACCTTCGTGAAAGTATTGGGTCGAACTTGTTACAGTTGCGATCATGCCAGAAGCAGTATTTTTTGATGTATCTGTAAGTAGTTCATGATCATTCTCATTAACATAGACAGGACAATGATAGTATTTTACCAATTCATCTACGGCACCAATATGATCAAAATGGCCATGTGTTAATAAAATGGCATCGACGATTTCATCTTCTTGAATCATACTAATAATTCTTTCGGCTTTTTTCCCTGGATCAATAATACAAAGATGACCTTCATCTTTTAATATATAACAATTGGTTTGATACATGCCAACCACGGCAGTTAGTATAGTTTCCATCATTTAATTTATAAAAAAAACCTTAATATAAGGCTTTTCTTATTTTTTCTCCTTGTGTAAAGTCTTTTTTCTACAAACTGAACAGTATTTTTGAATTTCCATTTTCTCAGTTTGTTTACGTTTGTTTCTAGTGCCAATATAGTTTTCTTCACCACATTCAGAGCACTTGAAAGTAATATTCTCTCTTGGCATGATAATCCTCCTAATAATGCTTTACAAGTATAGCATATCTTGAAAAAAAAGCCAATACTTTCGTGAAAGCCTTTTTCTACCCTTTTTCGTGGTATAATAAGAGCCGAAAGCGAGGCGATTTTACAGTGAAAAGAACTGAAACTCGAGTACTTCATGTTGGTAATCTACAACTTGGAGGTCAAAACAAATGTTTATTACAATCCATGACAAATACCAAGACAAAAGATGTAACCGCAACTGTTAAACAAATAAAAGCACTTCAAGAAGCAGGATGCGATATTGTCAGAATGGCAATACTTGACGAAGAAGATGCATTAGCGATAAGAGAAATCAAAAATCAAACAAATATTCCATTGGTAGCAGACATTCACTTTAACTATAATTTTGCGATTATAGCAATTGATCAAGGAATTGATAAAATACGCATTAACCCTGGAAACATTGGTTCGAAAGAAAATGTCAGAAAAGTGGTCGAAAAGTGTAAAGAACGCAATATTCCGATTCGTATCGGTATCAATAGTGGGTCTTTAGAAAAAGAAGTATTGGATAAATATGGTAAACCCTGTGCTGAAGCCATGATTGAAAGTGCTAAAAAACATGTAGATATCTTAGAAGAGTTAGATTTCTATGATATTTGTTTATCCTTTAAATCAAGCAACGTCCCCTTAACAATCGATACCTATCGTTTAGCTGCAAAAGAATTCCCTTATCCATTACACCTAGGTGTAACTGAAGCTGGGTCATTTAACATTTCCGCAATTAAATCCAGTGCTGCTCTTGGCGCATTACTCCACGAGGGTATTGGTGATACAATTCGTATCTCTGTAAGCAGTGATCCTGTAAATGAACTCTTCATTGGAAAACAATTGTTACGTGCTTTTAACTTAATAGACGAAGTCCCTAACTTAATTTCGTGTCCTACTTGTGGTCGTATTCAATATGATATGATACCAATTGTGGAAGAAATCGAAAAATTCCTAATGACTATCCATTCAAATATCGAAGTTGCTATTATGGGTTGTCCTGTTAATGGACCTCAGGAAGCATCGCGTGCCGATATTGGAGTAGCAGGAGGTAAAAATGGTGCCATTTTATTTAAAAAAGGACAAATCATTCGTACTGTACCCCAAGATCAATTAGTTGAGACGTTAAAAGAAGAAATCTTAAAAATGGTTGAGGAAATCAAATGAGTGAAACCTCGTACAAATTAGTTTTATCCGATTTAGATGGTACATTGCTAAATGAGAATAGTCAGATCAGCGAAGAAACAAGAAACACTATTCTTGAACTTCAAAAAAAAGGGATTAAGTTCTCTATATGTTCTGGAAGACCTTATTATGGCTGTATCAAATTCATCGAACAATTAGAATTAGAAAAATACAATGGCTTTTTTGTAGGTATGAATGGTCAATACATTCGTAATTGTGCAACTCAAGAAGTTATAGAAAAAGAAAAATTAAATCAAGATGATTTTAAATTGCTTTGTCGCATTGCGCAACAACATGGTGTTATCACTGAATTGTTCTATGAAACACATGCTTATATTCTATTACCAAAAAGAAATATTGTTTCAGCACTCCTCTTGACGGGTGTTTATAGTTTAAAGTCGTTAATCAATCAAAGTAGACGATATAAAATGTATTTTATTAAAGACATTATTGATTTACCTGACCTACCAAAGATATGTTGTCTAGGAAAACCTGAATCATTAAAAGCTCTTGCAAATGAATTACTTGAACTTCAAAAATATGATACTTTCTTAGTAAATCCGGCTTGGTTAGAAATTGTAAGAATCGGAATTAGTAAGGGTCAAGCCTTGTACGACTTAGAAAAGATGACTGGAATTCCTGTTCAAGAGATGGTCGCATTTGGTGATGGCGAAAATGATCTATCCATGTTGGAAATTGCAGGACTGAGTTGTGCTATGGGTAATGCAATGCCCAATCCAAAGAAAGTCGCTCATTGTGTCATTGATACAAATGTAAATAATGGTGTTGCGAAGAAAATAAAAGAATTGTTCAAACTAGAAGAAAATTGATTTGTTACACAAATCATTCAAAGAACCTTTATGGAGTACCCAAATTCCTCTTTCGTAGAATTTGTGTCCAATAAACTCAGTACTCTTCCATGCTACTGGGTAGTTATTAACGAAGGTTGAATTCATTAGCTTTATTTTAGATTCCTACTTCAAGTTCATCAAAGCTCAAATCCATCATCTAACAGTGGTGGTGTTCAAAGCTTTGTTGAAGTAGGTTTCTTTTTTTATTGTATTAAGCTAAGTAAGAGAACTTTCCTGCAAAATAAAAGAAGTCTTACAATTTCTTTTGTTTTGAACTTCTTTTACGACAATAAGTAAATAAACCAATCCCTACTACAAATACAAAGATAGAAATGAATTGCGATGTAGATAATGTTCCAACTGATCCGCGAATTAAATCACCTCTAAAAAACTCAATTATGAATCGTCCCACACTGTAGAGAATTAAATACAGCGATGCAACCTCACCCTCTGCTTTCTTCCTTTTTGCAAAAGCTATTAACAAAAAGAACAGCAATAAATCAAATACACTAGAGAATAATTGGGTTGGAATAACCGCTACACCTGATGGAGCAAGTGAACCAGTTGGAAAAATCACACCAATCGGACTATTTGTTACACTTCCATAACAACACCCCGCAAAGAAACAACCAACGCGCCCAAATGCTTGTGCAAGCGCAACAGATGGAACAATTAAATCAAAGTAAGCTAAAAAATCTAATTTGTGTTTTCTACAAAATAAATATCCACCCAGAATACCACCTAATATCCCACCATAAACCACATACCCATTCATAAAATCAAAAAGAATACTTGGATTCAGTAATATCTGATCAATGATTGTTATCCAATAAAGTAGTTTTGCACCAAGAAACCCGAATCCAAATAACCATAAAGCAAGTGAATCAAAAATTTCAGTATTCAATCCAATTTGTTTACCTCGTTTTTGTGCAATCACAAATCCCAACGAAATTCCTATCGCTATCAAAAATCCATATGTATAAAATGTAAATCCACCTATTTCAAACAATACATTATGCATAGTTATATCCTCCAATACAATAGTTACAAAATATTCTTTTTTTATTCTCTTGTCAATAAAGTAGAAAGAATTAATTCTAAAGAATTTAAAAAGTCAGTTTTCACTGACTATTTTCTTAACATATTAATTTCTTCTTTATATGGTGGTTGACCATCAATCCATGGTGTTTCTAGAATCTTGATTTTATTTTCTAGTAATGGATGATGTGCAACACGATACAATTCAGCAAATCCAATCTCACCTTGACCTAAATTTGCATGTCGATCTTTTTTAGCACCCATTACATTCTTAGAATCATTCAAATGAATAACATATAAATTCTCTAATCCTATAATTCGGTCAAAATCCTGTAACACAGCATCAATCGACCCAACAACATAACCTGCATCATGAATATGACATGTATCTAAACATACCCCAAATTTTTCAGGATAATGAACTTGATCTAAGATTGCTTTGATTTGTTCAAAGCGATAACCTACCTCACTACCCTTGCCTGACATAGTTTCTAAACAAATGATTAAATCATCTTTTTCTCGAACTACTTCATTTAGTCCTTTTATGATGGATGCAATTCCTTCTTCAAGAGTTGCCGCAACATAAGAACCTGGATGTAGAATTAAATACTTAGCTCCAATCTCTTGAACTCGATCTAGTTCTTGTCTAAGAAACGATACTGCTAGTTCATATGTTTCAGGTTTGATTGTATTCGCAAGATTAATAATATAAGGTGCATGTATCACCAATCGTTCCATTGGTAAATGATTTTCACTCATTAAACATTTCATCTCTTCTACTTTCAAAGTAGAGACACTTTTTCGTAATGTATTTTGTGGCGCACCAGTATAAACCATCAAAGCATTAGCTCCGTATTCCAAAGCTTCCTTAACAGAACCCAACAAATAATCAGGGGCACTCATCGAAACATGTGATCCAATTATCATTCGATAATTCCTTTTGATTTAAGTCGTTGAGCTGCTTTGTATCTTTCTTTTCTTTGTTCCTTAATATCTTGTCGTATATGATCACGACGTTCTTTTTGCTTAATCTTTTGAATCATTTCTGCTTTTTTCTTTTTATACCCTGGTTTTACTTTTTCATTTTTACGTTTTAATGTCTTGGCAATTTCTTTCTCACGTTCGTCATTCTTCGTAATCATTTTTTGACCATGAGGTTTTAATTGTTGCCACGAACCATTTTTAAATAAACGGTGTTCGAAATGAATGCCTTTTTCTTTAAGTGCACGTATTGCCTTTTCATCTGATTCTTTATATAACGCAAAGCACACACCATCTTTACCAGCGCGTCCTGTTCTTCCAGAACGATGAATATAGAAATCTAATTCACTTGGAAATCCTAAAGAAACAACATGCGTGATTCCTTCGATATCAATACCACGTGATGCAATATCTGTTGCGACAATATATGTATGATCTAAACTTCCTAATTGCTTCATAGCTTGTTTTCTTTGACGCGCTTGAAGCCCACCATGTATTTCTACAATAGTTTTCCCACTCTTACGTAATAATGCAGCAACTTCACCTGCTTCGTCTCTTGTGTTTGCGAAAATCAAACATACATACGGCATAAATCCAGGTAAAAGTTCAAGTAATGCTTCACCATACTCTTTATGCTTGCATGGAACAAGTACATGTTCAATCTTTGGATTTGAATTATGTTCTTCTTTAATATGAATGGTTTGTGGTGCGTTCATATATTTTTTCAAGAAAGGTTTAAGAGCCATTGGTATCGTAGCACTGAAAGCCATCATTTGTAGCTTATCACCCATTCTTCCACAAATTGCATCAACATCATCCAAAAAGCCATACTCTAGCGTCATATCCGCTTCATCAACTACATAAATCGAAGCAGTATCAACACGTAATACAGATTGTTCAAGGAATAAGTCCTTAATACGTCCTGGAGTACCAATTACAATATGTGGTTGATGTTTAAATGACTCAGCCATCTTACTGCGTTCCATTCCTCCAGTTACTAATTTAATTCTTAATGATGGATCTGCTTCCATCATCAATTTTGCATTCTTAAAAATTTGCATTGCTAATTCTCTTGTAGGAGCTGTAATTACAGCTTGTACAACTTGTTGTGTTGTATCAACTTTCTCCATTAATGGAATTAAGAACGCATGGGTTTTACCTGTACCAGTATCAGAAATTGCAATTATATCTTTTCCTTTTGTTGCCATAGGAATAACAGCATTTTGAATTGGGGTTGGTTCCACAAATCGGTTGAGTCGTATAAACTCTTTTGTTTTTTCATTAAAATTAAAATCTTGATATGTTTTCATAGAATCATCCTTCCATGTGTATTATACTATTTTTAAGCATAGAAAGGAATTATGAAATGGAAATTATCCCCGTAACACCCCGTGGTTATTGCAAAGGAGTAGTTCGCGCTATCAATTTAGCGAAAAAAACCGCTCTTGAATACCCCAATGAAATGATTTTTATGCTTGGTATGATTGTACACAACAAATATGTTGTAGAAGCTTGTGAATTACTTGGCATACAATGCGTAGAGGAAAAAGGTAAAACTCGTTTAGAGTTATTAGATAAGATTCATTCAGGAGTTGTGATTTTCACTGCCCATGGCATTAGTGACGAAGTTTATCAAAAAGCGATTGAAAAAGGATTGATTGTCGTTAACGCTTCTTGTGATGATGTTACAAAGACTCAAATAATTGTGAAAGAATACTTAGAGAAAGATTATGAAGTACTCTATATTGGAAAGAAATTTCATCCAGAAGCTGAAGCTGTTATCGCAATCAGTGACCATGTACATTTCATCGAGAGTAAAGATGATATCAATCAATTACCAGATTATCCCCAAGTTATGGTCACTAATCAAACAACCATGAGCATTAAGGAAATTTACTCTATCATTGAAGCTTGCAAAGCCAAATACAAACATATCGTGATTTTAGATGAGATTTGTAATGCTACAAGAATTCGACAAGAAGCAATTGAAAAACTTACAGATACAGATTGCTTATTCGTTGTTGGTGATCCAAAATCAAATAACTCAAATAAGTTAAAAGAAATTGCACTATTAAATGGCATTCCACATGTATACTTAATTGAAACATCAAATGATATACAAAAAAACTGGTTAGAAGGATGTGATCGAATTGCGATTACCTCTGGGGCAAGCACACCAACCTATCTAACTAACCAAGTGATTGAAGTATTAAAACACTATAGTGAATCAAATGAATTATTGCATTTAGACATTGATATGAATCATTTATTGGACTAAAGAATCGTCAGTTGATGATTCTTTTTTTTCATTTTCATTTAACTCACTCACAAAATTTTCTTTTACTATAGATTTAATTTGATAATCAATGGTTGCATTAACGATAATTCCTAACAATATAAAAATTCCATTAAAACTAATAAGCAAGCCCAAATAATATGAGAATAAACCACCTTGATTGAACACTAAAACTGCAATACTACTTATTAAATACAAAACAAGAATCGCAAGTGAAATATAACGAACTATACAATTCACTTTCTTTGATAATGCAGTAAATTTTAAACCAGATAAAACAGTTAAACAAGATGCAAATGCAAAGTAAATAAATGGTATGACAACTACACCCAAGAATAATGAAATAGTCATAATGTAGTTTTGTATTTGGCTCATCGCAAGAGGATAAGCAACAATAAGAATAACTATAAGTATAATAAGCAATATCAAATAAAATATAGAACCTTGTTTTCTAGTAATCTTCATAAGCATCTCCTTTTTATTAAAATTTACTTGATGTCTTTGACACAAATTATTTTAACCATTTCATCTAATTCTATGCAAGTATGCCAATCTTCACTTTTAGTTCCATATTTAATCGTATGCAACACGGAATTCTCATCTAAATAAATATTATGAGGGTTTCCTTTTTTAATAGAATAGACTTCATCTAGTTTTAATTGTGTAATTTGTAATTGTTGATGAATTAATTCAGCAACATAAGCACAACCACTTTCTAATAAATAAAATTCTTTTTTCTCTAGATGATAATGACTGTTTTGCCATCCTGATGCTTCCGCAGTAATTGTACAGATATAAGAACTGCCACAGTCTTGAACTAAGCGAAATCTTTTCTCACCATTATCCATCATGTGGTTTTTCATTTTTATTCCTTGTTTTTCTGCATCTATAATTGATAATTCTTTCATTTGATTTACCTCAATATCATTATGTCGTATTTACAAAACTATGTCCAACTAAATATAACCCAACAAAGTTGGGTTATATTACTAATTTATAAAAATTTTTGTTTTCAGTAGAACAAATCAATTATCTTTTGATATCTACTTTAAATACAATGTCATTGCATTAAACTTTCTAACTCATCGTTTGTTAAATATCGCCATTGACCTAATTCCAACTCTTCATCTAATTGGAGTGATCCCATAGATATTCTTTTTAAGTATGTTACTTCCGATTGACAAGCGAGGATCATTCGTTTAACTTGGTGGAATTTACCTTCAGTAATTGTGAGTTCAATTGCCTTATCACTTAAAACTTTTACTTTTGCTGGTTTACATAATTCGTCACCATCAATCGTAATACCCTTTTCGATTAGTTCAATTGATTCTTTAGATAAAGGCTCACTGATTTCAACATAATATGTTTTATCTACATGTTTCTTTGGTGATAATAAATCATGTGCCAACTGCCCATCATTAGTTAGTAAAATTAATCCTTCTGTATCAATATCCAAGCGACCTACAGGAAATAAACCCTTCGTTGTGTCTTGGATACAATTTAATACTGTTTCATGTAAACCATCTTCTGTTGCGCTTATTACACCTTGTGGTTTATTCAACATAATATAAACAAACTTTTGATATATAATATCAATTCCATCAATCATCAATTGATCATTTTCTTCATCAAACTTTGTATCTTCTTTTTTGCATACGATACCATTAATACTAACCACACCACTTCTTATGATTTTCTTTACATCTTTTCTTGTGCCATAGCCTAAATGACATAGACATTTATCAAGTCTCATCATTATGCTTTACCTCTTTTTCTAAACCTCTTAATAAGTTGTGTTAAATTCAAACCAAGAATAGCCTTAGGTAAACCTAGACAAGAACTTGTAAAATAATAAACACCCATACCTACGATTCCATACACTGCCAAGATTAGTGTTCCCATTAATCTACCATGTCCTACAGCATCTAATCCGGTTAGTCTCAATAAAACAAATGAACCATTCATCGCAAACAAACAAAGACAAATTCTAAAGAATCTCTTAAACGTTCTTCCATAATGAACATGGTATTTATTTTGGATTAATTGTAAATTTAAAAATATAACAACAAATGATGTCAGTATACTTGAAGTTAGTGCACCTGAGTATCCAAACATATCAATTAATACAAAGAAAGAAACAAACTTTACAACAAATCCTATAAATAAATAAAAGATACTTTGACGTCTTAATCGCAATGTCATCATCATCGAGCTACAGATTGGAGATAGTGTTCCAGTAATTGAGATTGCACTACTCCATCTCAAAACTTCTGCACCGATTGTAAGATTGGCATCCCCATACATAACATAATAAATCGGTTCCGCTAATGCCAGTAAACAAATAAACAAAGGCATACCAATATAAAGAACTGTATCCAAACAATCTAATACATTTTTTTGTAGTTCTTTCCAGTTCTTATTTTCAAGTGAGATTGTAAGATAAGGAACAATACCCGCCCCAAATCCAATTGCAAGGACTTGTGGAATCGATGTTAACTTATTGCAATTTGTCTGCATAATCCCTAATACTAGCGTGTAGTACTCATAGTTTTCTGATGTAGCTTTTACTGCATTCATAAAGAATGAGTTATTTACAATACTCATACTATTTCCAAGAATTGATGCTAACAAATATGGTAATCCAAATAATAATAATTCTTTGAATAATTCTTTTGCAGGTACTGCAGGTTCTTTTTGATATCTTGCAGCTCTATTTAAATCACCAATATTTTTACGATCAAAACGATAATAATATACAATCGCAATAACTGCCGCTAATGAAGTTGAGAATACTCCCATATAAATGGCATAAATATTATTCATTTTAAGTATATAAATAAAGAAAGCACCTAATGCAAGCAATCCCCCAACACGTACTACTTGTTCAATAACTTGTGAAACTGCATATACTTTTAATTCTTTTAAACCTTGATAGAATCCTCTAAATACACTCAAGAACGGTACAGTTACTATCGCAAAAGTTAAAAGAATAAAACAAGTTTGTAATGTTTTAATATCTTCAATTGGGGCACTAGGACCCAGTGTTCCTTGCGCTAGTGGGAATGACATCATTGCGAATAAAATCGCGATAATAAACCCTGATGCAAGCATTAATGACATCGATAACTTGCGGACAAGCATTACCGTCTTAAAATCATTTTTATTTGCATATCGGGCAACAAGTGCTGCTATTGCAAATGGAAACCCCGCCGTACAAATATTTAATAATAATTCATAATAGGTATAGGCTTGGCTATAGAAGAACATGTTATTTTCTGTTGCCATTGCAGTAAAAGGAACTATATAAAATAGTCCTATTGCTTTTGAAATAAATATACCGACAGAACTTGTAAGAGCACCTGCCATAAAAGATTGTTTTTGTCTTTGTGTCATTGTCTTATTCTCCGCTGCCTTGATTTGCTTCTATATGAAGTATCAAATATTCTTTCATTTGTAGGGTATTAGACTCATCAGTCCAAGACACCATTAATTTTACATCAATTGGATTATTCAATGTTTCACCACTTAAAACTAATCCCTTTACATATCCCTCTTCAATAGCAACTTGTGAAGGAATCAAGTTATACTTTTCATCATCTAAAACACCAATCGATGGCGCCATAGAAGTATCAAAGTCACTACCAACTTCCATTGCCATGATTTTGACATTATACATACATTGAACCGCATTATCAATGATAAGGTAGTATCGATGCGTACCATCTGGCAAAGTGCTCATTTCATAGCTCACTGAAAAGTATTGTGATGTAGATGTTTCAGGAGCACTGCGTATCAAAATATCTACATTCGATTTATATTCATCTAATTTCTTAGTATCAAGTTCATTGTTATTTTTACTTGTGCATCCACTTAATAAAAAAATGGATAAGAGTAAAATTCTACATAACCGCTTCATGGAGTCACCTCTCGTGATATTTTACCATAAAACAAACTAAATTCATACAAGCCAAAACAGTCATTATTGTTATTTTAACTTGAAGTTTTTTCATGTATATAGAAAAAAGATGCAGAATAATCTGCATCTAAAATTCACAAATAAAGTAGTTTTTCTTTCCTTTTTTGATAATTGTAAATTCTTTATTCATTGCATGCTCTTTGTTTAAAACACTTTCTAAATCAGTATTTTTCTCGCCATTGACTTGAATTGATCCAGCTTGAATAAGTTCTCTAGCTTCTCTTTTACTTTGACAGATTTTACTATCAACTAATGCATCAATCAGTAATACACCCTCTTCAATTTTGAATTTTGGAACATCAGCTAAACCTTGACGAATTTCATCCGCACTTAGTTCACGAATATCTCCTTTGAATAGTGTATCTGTAATTTTTAATGCAGAAGCTAATCCATCAGCACCATGTACAAGTTCTGTTAATTCACTTGCTAATCCTTTTTGTGCTTCTCGTAAATGCGGTGCTTCTTGCATTGATTTTTCTAATGCCATGATCTCTTCTGGTGTTTTAAGTGATAGACGTTTTAAGTAATCGATAATATCCGAATCTGCGGTATTCACCCAAAATTGATAGAATTCATATGCATTCGTTTTAGTAGGATCTAACCAAATATTTTTACCTTCACTCTTACCAAACTTTGAGCCATCTGATTTTGTGATTAATGGCGATGTAATACCAAATACTTTTGCTTTATCACCACAAATCTTACGAATCAAATCAGTACCTGATACCAAATTACCCCATTGATCTGAACCACCAATTTGAAGTTCACAGTTGTGTTCAGTATATAATTTTAACCAGTCAATTGCTTGAAGAATTGTATAGGTAAATTCAGTGAATGAAATACCTGTTTGAAGTCTTGATGCTATTGTATCTTTAGCTAACATATAACTTACATTAAAGTGCTTTCCATAGTCTCTTAACACTTCAAGTAATGATAATTTTCCTAACCAATCGTAGTTATTTAATAGAATAGCTTTGCCACTTTCAAAATCAATAAAATGTGAAAGTTGTTTCTTTAAACAATCTACATTGTAATTTAATTCTTCAACATTCAAAAGTTTTCTTTCTGTTGTCGGACGTGGATCTCCAATCATCCCTGTTCCGCCACCACACAATGCAATTGGACGATGCCCTGCGTTTTGGTAACGACGAAGCAACATAATTTGTTGCAAGTGACCTACATGTAAAGAATCTGCAGTTGGATCAAATCCACAGTATGCTGTTACAGGTTCCTTTAATTTCTCTTCTAACCCAGGTAAATCTGTACAATCCTTAACTAAACCTCTCCACTTTAATTCTTCTAAAAAATTCATTTTCTTCTCCTCCTGACAAAATAAAAACGCCCTTTAAACAAAGGACGTAAATTACGCGGTACCACCTTAATTCATAGGTTTACCCTATGCACTCAAACTCTTAACGTGAGTAACGTCTTATCTTTTCAATAAGAAGCTCCAAGGTGTATTTCTTCAATGTTGTAAGTTCTTTTCATCAACCAGAACCTTTCTTTATACATACATTCAAGCTCTTTTCTTTTCATCGCTTATGGGTCAATTATAATCAGTTACCTACTAACTGTCAATTACTTAGTTGATTGACGTGGTGTAAATAAATAACTTAATTCAATTTCTGATTCATCAATTTCATCACATTGTAACATTTTAGTCATAACGCGCATTGATACCATACCTAAATCATAAGATGGTATTGCAAATGAAGAAATTTGTGGACGTACCATTGAATTGTATTTTGTATCAATAACACAAACTACTTCCATTTCTTTTGGTATTTCAATTCCATTTTCTTTCGCAGCGTTACAAACTGCCATTGCTTGTGAATCACGATTCGCAATAATCAAATCATGTTTGTTATCTTTCAAATAGTCTTTCAAATAATTATAAGATGTACGGTATGATTCAGGAATTTCTAGGTAGTTATTAAATACCAAGCCTTTTTCTTTGTAAGCACGTGTAACACCTTTAATCATTTGACTAATTGCATATTGATTTTTTCTATCTTGAATAATTGCAATGTTATCTTTACCATTACTTAAATACTTCATTGATAATTCATAAACAGCTTTCTCAATATCAACGTAAACCGAACAAATATTATGTCCAGACATTTTATTACCAATAATAACAATAGGAATATTGTACTTTGATAAAGTATCCATTTCATCAATTAAAATCTTGTCATTGTAAATAACAACACCATCTACATGTGATTTAATAATTGTTTCAATAATATCACTAATATCGGTAACCCCTTCAGTAGTTGTATGCAACATAATATTGTAGTTATACATTCCTGCAACAGCAATTACTCCATTAATGATTTGCCCAGTATAAGTAAAACTCGCTTCTGGTATAACCAAGCCAATTGTCGTTGTTTTTTGTAACGCAAGTCCTTGAGCAATCGCGTTTGGTTTGTATCCTAATTTTTCTATTGCCGCCTCTACTTTATCACGAGTAGGGCCTTTTACTACATCAGAACCATTGATTACACGAGATACTGTTGCTAATGAAACACCTGCATCTTTTGCAACATCATATATCGTTACTCTTTTCATCTTCAGTTCCTTTCTCTTCTGTACTATCATCCTCAATCTTATGAATTACTTTAGATTCAGGTTTAAGCCAATCTCTAATTTTATCCGCAGCTTTATCTGCTAGATCAATTGTTGCATCTTTTGCTTTTTCTATTTTTTCACTAACATCTGGAGAAGTTACAAAATCATTGACTGCTTTTTTTGCTTTGTCAGTTTCTTTCGCAACAAAATCAACAGCTTTATGTACGTTTTCATTTTCGATTACTCTACCGAAACCATCTGTTATTTTTTGTCCAAGATCATTAGCTGAGTCTTTAACATTTTCAATTGTTTCTTTTAATTTTTCACTATTTTTGATCTCATCAATTTTTATAATCGCATCATCATATACTTTGAGTGCACCATCTTTAATTCCTTGTACAGTATCTTTAAGCTTTTCATTATTTTGTACATTCTCTAACGCTTCTTTAGCTTGTGCTAATGCTTTCTTCAAAGCTTCTAAAGTCTTAGAACGAATTGTTTCAATTTTCTCTTTTGAATGTTTATCCATATCAAAAGGGATTACAAAATTAGAATTTTCATCCTTATCTGCTGATTCAATTTCATTAATCTTTTTCTTTAAATCATCAACTGTCTTTTCAATAGAATCCACTGTGTTATTTTCCATGCGTTACCTCCTAGAAGTCTACGATATCATCATCTTGTTTTACTTCTTGATTAACTGGTTTTTTATTAAGCTTTTCGTTAACATAATTCTTAACTAAACCCATATTTTCTGATACATATTCACCAGCCTGTTTCACTGCTGCATAACTCTTGTCATGCACTTCATCAACTGTATGACTTAGTTTAACAGCTGTATCCAATGGTGCTTGAACCTTTTCAATACTCTTATCAACTAACTTCATTGTTCCACTTAAATCATTAACAGAATTTTCTAAAGTTTTAACAAAATTAATAAGTTTAACTAATAAAACACAAAGAAAAATCAGTACAATTACCCCTAAAACAGGAAGCAACTGAACTGACAAGTTTTGCGCTGCTTCTATAAATTCATTCATAAAATGTCCACCTCACAGTACTATTATAACAAGAATGTAACATTTTTCAAGAATTTTGATAGCGCTTTACTTTGTTTGCTAATCCATAGATGTCTTTACTTGACATAAATAGATATACTGCTGGCTCTTCTTTGGCAAGAATTGCAGCCCCTTGATCATCTTCAGATAAGATTTTTGATCCAGGTATTTTCTCTTGAAGATAGTGAATATCGATGTTAATACCTTCTTCTTTATCATCAATACTCGTAAAATCACATAGATATATTTCATCCGCTTTTAGTAATGCATTGGCAAACTGATCAGCAAAATGGAATACTCTTGAAACACGATGTGGCTTAAAAATAGCTACTAATTTTTTATCTGGATAACGTTTTCTAGCAGCATCAATCGTAATTGATACTTCGGTAGGATGATGAGCGTAATCATCAATAAAGACATTATTACCTACCTCTTCTATTACAAAGCGTCGTTTGACACCTTTAAATGAACATAGTCCTTCTTCAATCACTTCAGGAGTTAACCCTTCTAACATACCAATACCAATAACCGCAAGTGAATTCCACATTAAATGTCTTCCCACAAAAGGCAAATGATATCGATATTGGAATTCCCCTTTAAACATAACGTCAAATTCCATTCCTGTCGTGCCCTCTACTATATTAATAGCACGTAAATCATTATTTTCACCTTCGCCATACCAAATATGGTCACAAGCTAACTCTAGTTTCCTTGCTTCTGAATCATCTCCGCATATTACACATGTCTTTTTGATATTCTTAGAAAACTCTTCATATGCATGTCGATAATCTTCATCGGACTTAAAATAGTCTACATGATCTATTTCAACATTAGTAATAATTGCGTAGTCTGGTTTGTATGCTAAAAAGTGGCGACGGTATTCACAAGATTCAACACAAAGATATTTACTATCTTCATGAATTACACCTGTACCATCTCCAATGAGATAACCTGTAGGAAATACGGTATCCATCATTGCTGATAACATACCAGTAGTCGTTGTTTTACCATGACTACCTGCAACACTGATAGAAATATAACGCGACATTAAAATACCAAGATACTCATGGTAACGATAACATGTTACTGATTTATTTGCTCTTGCTGCTATTACTTCTTCAAAGTCTTCACCAAAAGCATTTCCAATAATCACTGTCATTCCATCTTTAATGTTTTCTTTAGTGAATTCATCGATACGAATATTTCTAGCAATTAAAGGTTCTTCAGTAAAGAAATGTTTCGTTAAATCACTGCCCGCAACTTCTTCTCCCAAATCATGTAGAATACATGCTAATGCTGCCATTCCTGTTCCTTTAATTCCTATAAAATAGATCATATTCAATTCTCCTATTCATCACTTCCATCATCAAACAGACTTAAATTACGATTGTTGATGACTTTCTTTTCAACATATTCCACTTCTTCATCTTCTTCAATTGTTACTTTCTTGCCTGATAATGCAGCAGTTCTAGCTAAAATATCATCAAGAGTTAAATTTATTACATCTTTCTCAGCTTTCATTTCTGTTTCTGTTGGTTTAGATGATTTTGATGTTTCTAATTTAGTTGCATCCGGTTCTGCCGTTTTATCAACGCCATACATAGGTGAAATGATAGTTCCGATATGACTATCACCAATCTTTTTCTTAGGAGCTGTTGGGATAACTGCTTCAGCATCTTTTTCATCAACACCAAAAATCGGACTGATTACTGGTGTAAATTCATACCCCATTGGCATTTGTTTCTTCTTTGTTACTTGAGTTTGAACTTCTTGATGTTTTACAACTTGTTTAACTTCAACTAAATCATCAATATTCATACTAATTTTCTTTGATTCTGGTTTTGGTTCTTCTACAACCACCTTTGTATGTGGATTAGGAATATTTAAACCATCTACAGATTCCGTAGAAAGTAAAGGTTTAGCTTGTTGTACAACTCGTGTTTGTGTTTGTTGTGGTTGAGGTTGAACTTGTTTCTTAGGTTGTTGAACAACTTTCTTTTCTTCCCTTTTTAATGGTAAAGGTGCAGGAGTAGGTTCTTCATAAACTTCTTCCTCTTCGATTACTTCTTCTTCTTCAAATAATAAGCCCATTAACTTTTTCATAGTGTATTCTCCTTATGTTATTCATTTACTCAGGTGTTCCAAAATCATCTGAGGCATAATCTTCATTTACTTCAGGCGTTGGTGTTGCTGCAGGTATTTTACTACCAAAATCATCTGATTGATAGAAGTCATCGCTCATTGCACCACCAGTACCGGTTGTATCACCAATATTTGTCTTATCCGAAATCATCTCATCCACACGACCATTTTCAGGTACAGCAACTTCAAATAAATTAAGAGCTTCTTTTTTATATTGAATTGCTTCTTTTGATGAATAAGCTGATATAATTTCATCTTTATGAACACGAACTGTTCTTGCAATCTTAAGCATTTCAGATGCTATACCAGGTAACTGATTTGCATTAGCAACAGTATAGAAATTCATATATTGTGTCTCTAATAGCAACATATATGCATTCTCATACTGATACACTTGGCATCGATAATCATAACTATTTAATAGCCCATCATCATATTGTCCATCTAATTCAAACAATAGATTTTCTTTAGTTGCTACATCATCACCCGTCAGTGCATCAGCATAATATTTTTCACTAATTATTTTTGAAACATTGAGGTTCATTACAAATTGAACTCCATCTTTCAAAAATACATTATTGCTTGGATTAGAACTAACTTTACCTATACTTGGTTCAATATAATAAGAATAAAAATCTTTTCGATTATCACCCTCAACTGTTGCTAGTGTATTCGCAAAGTCTAATTCCTTTTGAATGTTTGCTTCTAATGACTGAGTGGATTGTGCACAACCAAATAAAAGGCATGCTACAAGTACTAAACAAAATCGTCTCATTTACACCCTCCTACTCTCTATATAGTTTACCACAATCTATCTTTTGTATGCTACTTTTTGCAAACAAAAATAGCACGATAGATAGGTTGTCCTAAACTCATGAATTTCGCTTCATATTCACTAATCGCATCCTCTGGATGTTCGTTTCTTCTAAAATCGACACTCACCTCTTGAAGAACCCAATTATTTTGATTAAATTCAACAAGTGAAAATTCAAATAGTCCCTGATTATCTGTCTTCATAATGATTTGACCTTCATTTTTCAACAGCGATTTATATTTATTCAAGAAATTACCATGAGATAATCTTCTCTTTTTATATCCGCTTTTTGGCCAAGGGTCAGAGAAATTGAGGTGAATTGTATCAATTTCTCCTTCATCAAACCATTGATCGATTTGATCAGCATCCAAGGTAATCATCAATAAATTTTGATTTCCTGTTTCAATTGCTTTTTTTGCAGCTACTGCCGCAACATTGCGATCTTTTTCAACACCTATCCATCCAACTGATGAATCCATGCTCGACATTTGAATAAAGTAATCTCCTTTTCCACACCCTATTTCTACGTGGAGTGTTTCACAATTCAATATCTTTTTCCATTTTCCTTTGTTATTTTGTGGCTCTTGTATGACAAATTGATCATTTTCATTAAGAAATGGCTCAGCCCAAGATTTTTTTCTCATTCTCATCTTAAAGTTCTCCTTGATTTGAAAAACCCCATACGGGGTTTTACTTAGTCTTTCTTTTTAAATACTCTTCTTTCTCCACCTTCAGAATTTCTTCTCTTTTCAAAAGCTTCTTTCTTTGCTTTTTGAGCTTCATCCCATCCTTCAGGTTTTTCAAGTAAGTCACGTGCAGATACATTTACACGTCCCTTATCATCGATTTCAGTTACAACTACTTTAACGATATCTCCAAGTTTTAATACATCTTCTGGTTTTTCAACACGATCATAAGAAATTTTTGATACATGTAATAAACCATCAGTACCTGGGAACAATTCAACAAATGCACCGAATTTTTCAATACGTGTTACTTTACCTTCATAGATTTCTCCAACTTTAGCATCACGAATAATATTTTCAATCATTGCTTGAGCTTTGTTTAGCATTTCTCTATCAAAGTGATAAATTACACAACGTCCATCATCTTCAAT
>NZ_JAVWNC010000030.1:0-24449 GCF_036637135.1 Anaerorhabdus sp.
AGAAAGTAAAAATGCAGAAATTACAATCTCTAGTGCTTCTTATGCGGATGCGGCAATCGATGGTGAATCTACATTAAGTGTTGATACAAAATATTACATTGATACAGATAACAATGGTGTATATGAAACAGAATTAAAAGAATCGACATTAGTTAGCCCGGAACAAAAAATAAAAGCGGTAAATACAATCAAGAATAATAACGCGAAGTCAACACGAGAAATAACTTCAGTTTTAGGTATTCTAGACTTATCAACAAGTTCAGATAGTACTAATACTTCAACTAAAATTACTTCTATAGAAGCAAATAGTATTAAGATGATGGTTTATCCAGGAAATGGCGCAGAAGGAAAGGAAAAAGCTGCAACAATAACAGGTTCTGGACCGCTGAATACAAAAGACATATTACAAGATAATTTAAAAGTTGTTTTACCAGCTGGAGGAGATGGAACTAATTTAATTTCTGATGCAAGAACGGAATTGTCATACATATTCGAATTGAAAGATGCTAACGTTAGTTTGTTAAGTCAAAAAATCCAAATAGGGGTATATCCGTTTGTACCAGCAATACTATCGACAAATATTTATTTTAATAATCCTGAAGCATTAAAACCGGATATGACAAGAGGTAAAATTCTATTTGGTAATGTAGACTCAGATACAAATGCAGATTCAAAGCATGGTGTATATCGTGTAGTTAAAAAAGATAAAACAGTACTTACATTGTTTTATAGCGAAAACTCAGTGGTAAAAGAAGGTTTAGCATATGACCAAGATAGTAATTCATATGATCAATCAGATCTATCGAATTGGCTAAATAGTAGTTTCAAAAATACTTATTTATCTGAAATTGAAAGAGCATCATTAATTAACGAAACAATCACTTTGCCTACAAATGAGCAAATCGTTGATAATGGTACTTGGCAGTATACTAATGATGCAAGAAAAGGTAAAGGACAATGGTGGTTATCAAGTTCAGATACTAATAATAATAGCCAAGCAATGGCAGTAGACAATGCAGGAACTATTGTTCCTTATGATATTAAAGGAAAGTATGGTGTTCGTCCGGTTATTGAATTAAACTTAGGATCAATTCTATATATCACACCAACAGAGATTGGAAAGCAATCAAATGGAGTTGGAGAAGAAGCACTAAAAGAAATTCCAGAAGTAACGAATGAAGTAGCAGCAAGAACAAATTACAAACTAACTCTTATTGATTCAAGTAAGCAATTTAAAATCAAAGAAGCAAATACGAATATGAGTGTGGGGGCATTAGAAACAATCACACTGAATTATCAAGGAGTAGAAGTAGGAAAAGATACCTACATATCTGCCATGATTAGTAATGATAAAGGTGAAGACATTTATTATGGAAATCTAGTGGCAGCAAACCAAAAATCTGGCGAATTAAAAATAAAAATACCATCAGGGTTAGATGGTAATTATATTTTGAAAGTATTCACAGAAACAATTAATCAAGAAGGTGCAACAGATTCCGCAAGTAAATTTGAATCAATTCCTTTGAAAATAGCAAATCTTTTAAAGGGAGAGGTTACGCTTGAAGGTAAGTATCAATATGGAGAAACAATTAAAGCATCTGTTAGTAACAGTAATGCCTTTGGAGATCTTATATATACTTGGTATATTGATGGGGTTAAAGTAGAGAATTATGACAAGTCTACCTATGTTGCAGCAAAAGAAGATATTGGCAAAAACATTAAATGTGAAGTTACTGATAAAGGTGATGGCAAGAATACAAGAAATGAAAAAATAGTTAGTCAAGCTGAAAAAATAGCGAAAAAAGACTTGGTCGTAAAGGTTAAAGATCGTTCGATTTATTTAGGAAGTGCATTGCCGGAAATCAATATTGAATACTTGGGTTATGTTGGAACAGACTTGGAGGATTTAGATACAGAAAATGTTCCATTCTTTAAAACAAAAGCAACATATAGCTATCCAGAAAGCATATCGAGTGGGTCCGTAGGGAATTTTGAACTCGAAATTCTTGATGAAAATATAGGTGAACTAAATACTGAACCAGCGAAATACTATAATTTAGTTAAGGCACTTGGTTATTTAAAAGTAGAAACTAAACCAGAGTATGTTGAAGTAGTATTTTTGGAAGAAATTCCTACTAAAGTAGTAGCGAGAAAAATAAGAAACAATAGAATCATCAGTGAAGATCAGCCAATAAATAATTCGGAAATATTAACTTATGGAAAAGGTAAAGTATCGATCATCTTTGAAGAAGAAAGTGATGAATCTTTAAATCTATCATTACCTAGCTTCTATAATTTATTGAATTCGGTATTAACAAGTGAACAATTGGAACAATTATCGAAAGGAACTCCGGTATCGATAAGAATAGTAACAAAAGAAAAAAATAGTGAATTAACGGAACAAGAACAAGAATTAATCGACACTTCTAAGAATGGAGATAATTCACTAAAAACTGTTAAAATCATGGACATTAGTTTCGAGATTAGCTTCAATAATGAACCATGGGTTCAACTTACAGAATTCAATGAAGACTTGATGTTAACATTTAAGTTAGATGAAGAGTTCCAATCATTATCAGATGAATGGTACTTAATTCATATTCATGAGGGTGAATCTACAATACTTTACGATATTGATGAAGATTCAAAAACGGTAACAGTGAATACAGGTAAGAACTCAATTTATGCATTAGCATATGAAGATGGTATAGTTGAAACAAGTGATGTAACCAATCAAGAAGAAAATTCTCATATTGTAGGTAGAACCTGTGTGATATGTAATTTATGTAATGCACCGTTTGGTATATGTCTATTTGTATGGGGTGGTGTGATAATCCTATTAATAGGTGTTGTGTTTGCGATAATGAAAGTTAGATCAGAGGGAGAATAAAAATAAGCAAAGTCAATTTTGACTTTGCTTTTGTATTTATGCATTATTTGTTGAAACGGTAAGAAAAGTATTGTTCGGAAATATCTCGATAACTACGCTTAGCAATTGGTACAGAATGGTTTTCGTATAAACTAATTGTAGATGTTTGTATTGTTTCAACAAAGGCTAAATTAACGATATATCCTTTGTAGGGTGATATGAATTGGTTGGGATAATATTTATTAAGCAATGAGACAATATTCGTTAATGAATCTCTAGCGAATACATGGTGATTATCTCTCATGTAAATTTTTTGTTCGTGATTGAAATTTTCTATGTAGATAATATCTTCAATATTAATCTTATGGATACCACCACCCACAATTTTTACTGTAAGTGAATAAATCTTTTTTTCCTTTATCATAGATAATAAACGATCGATTGCTTCATTGAATTTCTCTTGGCTGAATGGTTTAGTTAAATAATGAACGGCGTTAACTTCAAATGCATCAAGTGCATAATCGCAACTATTTGATAAAAATACGATTTTTGAATGAATATTCTTGGCACGTAATTCTTTTGCTAAATCAAGACCATTAAACTCTGGCATACAAATATCGAGTAAGAGGATATCAAAATCATGTTTATTCTCAATTTCCTTCATTAATAATTGAGCTGAGTTATAACAAAAAATTTTATATTCTAACTTGTGATGATCAAAATATCGAATTGCAGAATTATGAATGATTTTCATTTCGTTTAGTTGATCATCGCAAATTGCTATCTTAAACATTCTATCACCTCTTAACATTATAATTATACCAAAAAAAACCACTAAATTAGAAACATTAGTTACATTGATAAGCAATTAATCTGGAGTGCTATTCCTTTTTCATATTTTATTTTAAAAAATGAATTGACTCTCCCTCCATGTGAGGGTTTATACTGATACAACTGAAGGGGGAGTTAAAATGAAAAATGATCATATCATAATCAAAGGATGTAATCAAAATAACCTGAAAAATATTTCACTAAGTATACCCAAAGAAAAAATTATTGTTTTTACAGGTGTTTCAGGATCAGGTAAATCGAGTATTGTATTTGATACAATAGCGGCAGAGAGTCAAAGACAAATGAATGAAACATATTCTGCATTTATTCGTGGTAGATTACCTAAATATACAAAACCAAAAGTGGAATATATTGATCACTTAACTGCATCAGTTATCATTGATCAATCAAGATTAGGAGGTAATGCAAGATCTACTGTAGGGACAATTAGTGACATGTATTCTGCATTAAGATTATTGTACTCAAGGATTGGAACTCCTTATGTTGGAACTGCATCATACTTCTCGTTTAATGATCCAAATGGAATGTGTCCTACCTGTTTTGGTATTGGAAAAATACTCGATGTTGATATTCTAGTTGCGGTTGATGAAAACAAGAGTCTAAATGAAGGGATGTGGGAGTTACCTGCATTTCATGTAGATAACTGGTATTGGAAACAATATGTTACTTGCGGTTTATTTGATGCAAACAAGAAGTGGAAAGACTATACAGAACAAGAGAAAAATCTCATGCTCTATGGATCGTATGAAAAGGATGGAGATCAAGTTAATAAGAAAATTGAAGGGGTATATAATCAATTTAAACGATTACTTATTAAAAGAGACTCATCGGATATAGGCGATAGTTCATTATTAAAGCTTAAGAAAATTATTGTTGAACACGAATGTGATGACTGTCATGGAAAAAGACTCAATCAAAAAACACTATCTTGTAAGGTTAATAATTATAGTATAGATGAACTATGTGAAATGGAATTTACCCATCTTCGCAAAGTGTTATTAGAAATACATGATTCACGAGGTGAAAGTATAGTAGAAACATTGGTTGCTACACTTACAAGAATGATTGACATCGGATTACCCTATTTAAGTTTAAATAGAGAATCAACAACGCTATCAGGTGGAGAAGCGCAACGATTAAAATTAGTAAGATATATGGGGAGTTCATTAACAGGATGTATTTATATATTTGATGAACCTAGTACAGGAATGCATCCAAGAGATGTTTATCGAATGACAAAATTACTAAAAAGTTTGAGGGATAAAGGTAATACTGTATTGGTTGTGGAACATGATAAAGATGTTATATCCATTGCGGATGAGATTATTGATGTTGGACCAAAAGCCGGGAAACTTGGGGGTGAAATATTATTTCAAGGATCCTATGAAAAGTTACTCGAATCAAAAACATTAACAGGATATGCAATGAATGAGTTTATACCAATAAAAGAAAATCCAAGGACAATCAAAAGTTATTTACCAATACGCAATGCGAAAGTACACAACTTAAAAAATGTTTCCGTTGATGTACCTGAACATGTTTTATGTGTTGTGACAGGAGTTGCAGGATCTGGCAAATCAAGCTTATTCAGAGATGTTTTCGCGAAGGAATATGAAGATCGAGTAATTCTCGTGGATCAATCAGTAATTACCGCAACAAATCGTTCTATGCCAGTAACATATCTTGGTATATTTGATGATATTCGTAAGCTACTTTCAATAGAGAATCATGTACAACCATCCTTGTTTTCATTTAATAGTAAAGGAGCATGTCCATCATGTAAGGGGAAAGGTGTAATTGTCACTGAGCTTGTCTTTATGGATCCTGTTATTACAACGTGTGAGATTTGTGATGGTAATCGGTATAGTGAAGAAGCACTATCCTATCGTTTTAAAGGTAAGAATATTCTTGATATACTCAATATGAATGTAGATGAAGCTATCACTTTCTTTGAAGGAAATAAGAAAATACAAAACAAAATCAAAGCGATGCAAGAAGTTGGCTTGTCTTACTTATCCTTGGGACAACCACTATCCACATTATCTGGAGGAGAACTTCAAAGAATTAAATTAGCGAAATACTTAGATCAAAAAGGAAATATCTATTTACTCGATGAACCTACAACCGGGCTCCATGCATCGGATGTTAAACAAATAATGATGTTATTGGATCAATTTGTAGAGCGAGGAAATACCGTTATTGTGATTGAACATAATTTGGATGTCATGAAATTAGCGGATTACATTATAGATGTTGGACCGGATGGTGGTACTGCAGGTGGGGAGATTATTTTTGAAGGAACACCACAAGAAATGATTGAAACTTCATCTACAATAACAGCTGAATATTTAAGAAAATCGATGAATGAATGCACAAATCATAAATAACAATATATAATGATAACTATTGATATTTTAGATATTTTTAAATCACTCAAACCTATAACAACAACCATCTATTCTATTTGGAAAAGATGGTTTTCTTTTGGACCTTGTATTTATTTATAATTATAGAAAAATGTCCGGATTAAATAACTTAAAAAAGTTGAGAACTTTATCTTTAAATGAGAAGTTATGGTACTATATTAGATATATTATTCATGGAGAAGATTATGGAAATTAGATTAGCTCAAAGAGAAGATTCAGATTCGATTTTGAAAATTATACAACAAGCCCAAACATATCTTAGAGAACAAAATATTCCACAATGGCAAAATGGTTATCCTAACATGGATACTGTGATACAGGATATAGAAAGCAATAGAAATTATGTCATGTGGGATGAAAGTAAGATTGTAGGTACATGCATGTTGTCGTTTGATCGAGATCCTTATTATGAAGTAATTGAAGGGAAATGGCTAGCGGATGAACCCTATGTGGTAATCCATCGCATTGCGATAGATACAACGGTTAAGGGTAAGGGATTAGCTGCATCATTTTTCAAGTTTGCAGAGTTACAAGCAAAAGAAAAAGGTGTAAACTATATGAGGATTGATACCCATGAATTAAATCAATCAATGCGTAAATGTATTGAGAAAAATGGGTTTAAAGAATGTGGGATTGTCTATGTTATGGATCATGCCCCACGTATTGGATATGAAAGGGAGATATAAAGATGAATAAAGAGTACACATTAAATCTTGCGGAAGAAATATTAAAAATTGATAGTCCATCTGGTTTCACGAGCAATGTGATTGCGTTTTTAAAGACAGAAGCAGAAAGATTAGGTTTTAAAACAAGTGTTACACAAAAAGGAAATTTAGTGATTGAGGTTGAAGGCGATAGTCAAGAGGCTCGAGGAGTATGTGCGCATGCGGATACATTGGGGTTGATGGTTCGTTCAATTAAGAGTGATGGAAAACTTGCGGTTACAAAAGTAGGCGGACCTATCATGAATACATTAGATGGGGAGTATTGTCGTATCTATACCCGTAATGGAAAAGTAGTTACAGGAACAATACTTAGTAACTCACCTAGTATTCATGTATACAAAGATGCAACAACACTAGAACGTAACGAAGATACAATGGAAGTAAGAATTGATGAAGTTGTAAAAAATAAGGAAGATGTGGAGAAATTAGGTATTTGTAACGGTGACTTTATTGCGATTGATACAAAAACACAAATTACACCAAGTGGATTTATTAAGTCTAGATTCTTGGATGATAAATTAAGTGTTGCGATCTTGTTTAGTACATTAGAAATGATCTCTACCCATAAAATGAAGTTATCTCACAAAACTTATTTTATGATTACTGTATATGAAGAAGTAGGGCATGGTGGTGCATGGATACCAAATGACATCACAGAATTATTGGGTGTTGATATGGGATGCATCGGCACAGATTTAGCATGTACAGAATATGATGTATCGATTTGCGCTAAAGATAGTAGTGGACCTTATGATTATGATATGACTACAAAATTAATAGAAATTGCGAAGAAAGAAAAATTAAATTACGCCGTTGATATTTATCCGATGTATGGATCAGATGTATCGACAGCATTAAAATCATCAAACAATATTAAAGGTGCATTAATCGGTCCTGGTGTTCATGCCAGTCATGGAATGGAAAGAAGTCATATTCAAGCAGTAGAATCAAGTATTAAACTATTGATTGAATATTTAAGTAATTAAGATGGAAATCGTAGTACCTTTATTTCTACAAATTGTAAAAATGTTTTGTTTGATGTTTGTTGGATATATCCTTTACAAACAAAAAGTATTTAATGATGAAACGGTTAAACAAGTAGGTAACTTCTTATTGAGATATGTTATCCCAAGTGTTTTAGTTACATCATTTATTCGAGAATTTAATCCAGTAGAATTCCAACTTCTCGGTATATCATTTGCATTAAGTATTGTTGTTATTGGAATTGGTATTGTCTTTGCAAATCTTGTCTTTAGAGGAAATAAACTTATAGAACGGTTTGCATCCATCTTTACAAATTCATCATTTGTAGGTGTACCAATTATTATTGCGATGTTTGGTCAAGATGCAGTATTTTACCTTAGTGCGTATATTGTAATCTTTATTATCTTAGTATGGACATTAGGTATTTACATGATGACGGGTGATAAAAGTGAAGTATCATTTAAAAAAGTAATCACCAATCCAAATACGCTTGCGGTGATTTTAGGATTAGTGTTGTATTGTACACCGATAGAAATGCCAACACTCATTATTGATGTATTTAAAAGTATAGGTGCGATGAATACACCGCTAAGTATGATTGTATTAGGTACCTATCTTGCGAAAGACTCTATTATCAAACTATTTACAAATAAGAGATGTTATCTTGTAGCACTAGCACGATTGATCGCTATTCCATTACTAACAATTTTATTTCTTAAATTTATACCGAATGACTATATGCAAATCAAGTTAATTGTATTGGTTGCGAATAGTGTTCCGTGCGCTAATACATTAGCAATCTTTGCACAAATGTATAATCAAGACTATACAACAAGTGCACATATAATTTCATTTACAACTATATTGAGTATCATAACTATTCCAATGATTGTGGTCATTGCACAAATGGTTTGGTAATGTATAATACAAAAAATGCTTGGTGAATGCCAAGCTTTTTATTTACTGGTATAGTTTTAAAGGACAAAAAATATAATTCTCCATAGAATTAGGCGTTATTCAACATTTTTATAAACTTCGTGACCAGTTGGTAACATCGAAGTTTATTTTTTTCCAAAAAAGCAGTAGAAAATCAAATTTGGTGTGAAAATTAGATTCAAGTAGAATTTAAATTAGGAGGAAGCTATGAACATTCGAACAAAGAAAATAATCATTTCAATATTGGATAATCCAGAAATAACAGTTACTAAACTTGCATATGAATTCAATGTTTCTGAACGAAGCATAAGAAATGACATTCAAGAGTTAAACAACTTTCTTTGTGAACAAAAGATGGAAGAAATCATAATTCATCAAAATAAGTATTTGTCAGTCAATGCAATTAACTTAAATGAATGCCTGAAATTAATAAATGATAGTGGCTTCTATGACTACAAATTATCCAAAGAAGAAAGAATATATATCATCATAGAGTTGTTGTTAAGTGTTGATGGTTATCTAACGATTTCTGAATTAGCTGATAGGCTATATATAAGTGTCTCAACGGTTAATGCAGATTTAAAATCATTATCAGAATTTGCAAAAAAACACAACGTTAAATATACATCAGAACAGTATAAGGGTATAAAACTTGAAGGTGATGAATATTCTAAGAGGATGTTACTTCTCGATATGATATGTTCTGATTCGTCGATATTTAGTATTGGACTTAGTAGAACATTCAACGAAAGTTTGAAGGATAAAGGGATTGATAGAGTAAATCAAGTTATGTCGTATTTTGAGTCAAGTAGCAAAATCATGATGACAGATAGTTCTTACAAAAGAATTAATTCATATTTATATATTATGATGCATCGAATTCGTGAGGGCTATCAAATAGAAGATGTAGATGCGAATGTTGATGAAATCTATAGAATTAATGGAAACAAACTATGTCAATTAATTGATCAAGAGTTTTCTCTGAATTTACCAGCGGAAGAAATAAATGGTGTCGCGAATATTCTAAGTAATCTTAAATATTTAAAAACGAATAAAGTAAGCAATGATATTATTCGAATTCAGTTTTATGTAAATCGTTTAATAGAAGAGTTAAAAAAAGCTTTACACCTTGATCTATCGACGGACTATTTATTCTTTATTCGCCTATGCCTACATGTTGAATATATGACTCGAAAAAAAATACAGCATGTAATAGATGAAAGAATACTTAAAGAAGTATGTAATGAAAATAAGCAAATAGTAAAGGCTATAAATGATTCGATGCATATTCTAGAAGAATTATTGAATAGAAGTGTAAAAGATATTGAAAAAGAATATATAATCCTACATGTTTGTGCTGCAATTGAACGAAAAAAAATAAAAGAGTCTGGGCTTAAGGTTGTTTTAATTAGTGATGTTGGTATTGCATCCAGTCAATTGTTACTAGAAAAAATTAAGAATAACTTCGATTTCTCAATTATTGATATATTACCAGTTCATGCATTAGAAAAATTCAACTTAAATGGTGTTGATTTAATACTGTCAACAGTCAAAATGAAAAATCAAAAAATAACTATTCCTTGGGTGAAAATCAATTTGAATTTTACAGATGATGATTATTCCAAAATTACACAATCAGTAAATGGAATAAAGTCACAAAGAGTTCTTGGTGAGAAAGATAAAAAGGAAGAAGAAAATCTTGTTTCAGAAATAACTGAAATATTAAGAGAGTATAACTTGAAGGAAGAGCGAGAAATTGTCGAGAGAGTTAAGAAGGTAGTAAAGAAGAAAATACAAAATGATGATGTCAATGAAAATCCAGAAATAACAGAGAAGAAAAAACTTTCGGAGTTACTGACTGTCGAAATGATTAACTTTGATATTGATGCGAATAGTTGGCAAGAAAGCATTACTAAATCAGCTGATCTTCTTTTGGGGAAAGGGTATATCGAAGAAAGATATATTCAAGCGATGATTAATAAAATCGAATGCAATGGGCCTTATATGGTTTTGGCAAAAGGATTTGCTGTCCCACATGCAGGTGTAGATGATGGAGGTAAGAAGACAGGATTTAGTTTGATTAAACTTAAAAAAGCAGTTGATTATCACTCTCCGTTAGGGGATGTACAGTTTATTTGTTGCTTATCTGTAACGGATATGACAGCACATCTCAGGGCATTCTTTAGTTTAGTTAACTTGTTACAAAATAAAGAATTTTATTCAAAGATGATTGAAAGTGAAACACCGCAAATCTTACATAAATTAATTGAAGAATATGAATAGGAGAAGATAAGAAATGGGAATATTATGCGACTCAATAAATGAGGATTTAGTGATTCTTGATGTAGATGTTGAAGATAAAAAAGATGTGCTGGGAATCTTGGCAACTAAAATGCTAGAGATGAATATTGTCAAAGATACATATTTACAAGGGGTTCTAAATAGAGAACAAGTATATCCGACAGGATTATTATTAGGTGACTTCAATGTTGCGATACCACATACCGACAGTTCGCATGTAAATAAAAATGCAATTGCAATTGCGAAACTAAAGAAACCAGTGAAATTTAAATATATGGCAGATCCAAAGATGGATGTAGAAGTAAGTTTGATTTTTATGTTAGCGATAAGTGATCCTAAAAATCAAGTACCAGTTTTGTCACTTTTAATGAATATATTATCTAATCAAGATAATGTTTCAGCTCTTGCGAATGCAAGAAATAAAGATGAGTTTTTGCAAATACTAAAAGAAAAGGAGGTAGAGTGCAAATGAAAAAAGTTGTAGTAGCATGTGGATCAGGAGTTGCAACATCGCAAACTGTTGCATCTAAAGTTGAATCAATGCTAGAAAATGAAGGTATTAATTGTCATGTAGAAGCTGTTGATATTAAATCTTTAGACAATATTATTGATTCGATTGACGTTTACATCACAATTGTACCAGGATCAAAATCATATGATGTTCCGACTGTGAATGGAATTGCGTTCCTAACAGGAATGGGAATCGATGAAGAATTCGAGAAATTGAAAAACTTACTAAAGTAAGAATAAGGAGGATAGAAAATGTTTAATGATATTTTGCAATACATTTTAGGATTAGGGGCAGCTATATTCTTGCCTGTAATCATGATAATTATAGGGTTGATCGTAAAATTAAAATTAAAGAAAGCAATCATCGCAGGGTTGACACTTGGGGTAGCATTTACTGGTATGTCAGTCATCCTGGATTTCATGTTTGGTGCTATTTCACCAGTAGCAACACAATTTGTACAAAATACTGGTATAGCGTTGAATGTAATTGATGTTGGTTGGTCGCCAATGGCTGCAATTGCATGGGCATGGCCATATGCGCTACTTGTTTTCCCACTTCAAATTATTATTAATTTAGTTCTACTTGGATTTAAATGGACGAATGTACTGAATGTTGATTTGTGGAATGTATGGGGAAAAATCTTTACAGCTACGATGGTAAGTGCATTTACAAATAATGTTTATTTAGGTTTCCTTGCGGCTGCTATTCAAGTTGTTCTTGAATTAGTGGTAGGTGGTGCAAGTCAAAAACAAATTCAAAAAGAAACAGGTATTCCAGGTGTTACTTGTACCCACTATATGCTGCTTCAAGCTTTATGGATGAATCCTATTAATAAGTTAATGGATAAGATTCCGGGTTTAAATTCAAAGAGTTTTGAAACTGATAAGATTAAAGAAAAATTAGGTATCTTCTCTGAAAATAGTGTAATGGGATTTATCGTAGGATTACTACTTTCGTTGCTTGCAGGGAATTCAATTGGAGCATCACTACAAGTTGCGATGAAAGTTGCGACAGCATTAGTTTTATTCCCAATGGTAGCTAAACTATTTATGCAAGCATTAGCACCAATTGCAGATGCTGCAGGAACATTTATGAAGAGTAAATTCAAAGACAGAGAAATTTATATTGGACTTGACTGGCCATTCATGGCAGGACGTTCAGAAATTTGGATCGTTTCTATTATTCTTGTACCAGTTGAATTGGCATTAGCATTCTTAATGGCAAAATTTGGGTTTGCAAATGTATTGCCATTAGCTGGAATCATCAACATTATTGTTGCTGTTCCTGCGTTAGTTGTAACAAATGGTAACTTAGTAAGAATGTTCATATTAGGTGTTATCTTTACCCCAATATATTTATTTGTATCATCTGCATTTGCTCCAGCTGCAACAGCTTTAGCACAAGCAGTAGGAACAATTACAATTCCTGCTGGACAAATGATTACATATTTTGGTGTAGAAGCTCCATTGTTTAGATATTTTATTTCAACAGGGTTATCAGGAAATATCATCGGTATTGTTGGTTTATTGATTATGGCAGGATTATTAATTTACTATATTAAGACAATGAAGAAAAAAGACAGTGAAACTGAATAAAGGGAGGGTTTATGTTAGAAAAAATTAAAGAGGAAGTATTGAAAGTTGCATTAGAGGCGCAACGAATTGGTTTATGTAAACACAAATCAGGTAACTTCAGTATAAGAGATAAGGAAACTGGATATGTATGTATTACTCCATCTGGAGTAGATAGAGAATGTTTAAAAATTAGTGACATTAGTGTTTTAGATCAAGATTTAAAACTGATTGAAGGATTAAAACCATCAAGTGAAGCGTTAATGCATATCGAAGTTTATAAAGCATGTCCAGATGCTTTTGGAATTGCGCATACACATTCAAAAATGGGAACATCATTCGCGGTATTGAATAAACCGATTCCTGCAGTTATATATGAAATTGCTGGATTCAGATTAGCTGATGGGAAAATACCAGTAGCTCCTTATGGAAGACCTGGAACAATTGATCTTGCTAAGCGTGTTGCTGAAACAGCTGTAAGCTCAGACATGTTATTGATGGAAAAACACGGTGTTATTGCTTTAGGTCCAACTCTACAAGATGCATTCTTAAGTGCTCAATATATTGAAGAAGTTGCAGAAATTTATTTTAATACACTAGTAATTAATCAAGGGAAAGAACCAGAAGTATTTACAAAACAAGAATTAGAAAGCTGGAAATACCCAGAAGTTTTTACGGAGAAATAAAATGAAGAAAATTTTGAATAGCCCTCAAGATTTTGTTAGAGAAACAGTTGAAGGTATTTGCTTAGCCTATCCAAAACAAGTAAAGATGCTAAATGATGACTTTAGAATGTTAGTACATGCTGATAATACCAAGAAACAAAATAAAGTGGGAATTATAACAGCAGGAGGAAGTGGTCATTTACCAGTGTTCCTCGGTTATGTGGGTCAAGGACTTTTAGACGGTTGTGCGATTGGTGATGTATTTGCATCACCTTCGTCTTCCAAGATGACAGACCTAATTCGTGCTTGCGATTTTGGACAAGGTGTACTTTGCTTATATGGTAATTATGGTGGCGATAAAATGAATTTCGCTATGGCTACTGAAGAAGCTGAATTCGATGACATTAAAACAGCATCAGTTTTAGTTTCAGATGATATTGCTTCATCAGACGAATATGAAAAAAGACGTGGTGTTGCAGGGATGGTGTATGCATTTAAAATTGCAGGTGCAGCAGCGGATTTGGGATATAGTTTAGAAGAAGTAGCAGAAATAACTACAAAGGCTTTAAGAAATATAAGAACCATGGGTGTAGCACTGTCACCATGTATTGTACCTACTGTTGGTGCACCTACATTTTCAGTTGAAGATGGAAAAATGGAGATTGGGATGGGCATTCATGGGGAAGCAGGAATTGAAATTGCAGATATTATGAAAGCAGATGATATCGCAGATTTGATGTTCAAGAAAATAAACTCAGAACTTAATTTAGAATCTGGTGATACAGTTTCGATAATGGTGAATGGATTGGGTGCAACACCTCAAGAAGAATTATTCATTTTATATCGCAAAATAAATACAATCTGCAAAGAAAAGAATATTAATTGTATTTATCCCCATATTGGAGAATATGCAACTTCAATGGAAATGGCAGGTTGTTCAATTACAGTCTTTAAATTGAATGAAGAATTTATGAAATTACTAGAAGCTCCTGCAATATCTCCGTTCTATACAAACAATAATATGAATTAAATAATCGAGGTTTGTGAAAACAAACCTTGATTCATAATTGAGAGGAAAACATATGAAAACAAAAGACTGCGTTGCATATTTTAAAAAAATTCATGAAGAGATTCATTTGAACTCAGCGAAATTAGTTGAACTTGATCAAGCGTTTGGTGATGGAGACTTAGGGATATCGATGGATCAAGGATTTCTAGCAATCTACCAATTTTCTCAAATTTGTGATGAAGAAGATTTCGGAAAATATTTCTTACAAGTTTCAAAAGTATTTAATGAATCCGCACCATCATCTTTGGGAACAATTATTTCATTTGGTTTTATGGGTATGGCAAAGAGTATGAAGGGTATAACGGATGCTAAACTAAGTGATTTTCAAATTGCATTAAAAAAGGGACTTGAGAATATCAAAGAGAAAACAAATTCGAAGGTTGGAGATAAAACAATTATTGATTCTTTGGAACCTGCAATTGATGCATTTGCGGACGCGAATGATAAGGTTGATGCTCTCAACAATGCTTTTATTGCATCAGAAAAAGGAATGACGAATACGAGTGATTTAATTGCTGTCCATGGTAGGGCATCTTATCATAAGGAAAAAACATTGGGCCACATCGATGGTGGAGCATATGTTTCTTATGTAATATTTAAGGCGCTATGTAATGATTAAACTTGTTGTAACTGACTTAGATGGAACTTTATTAAATAATCAAAGAGAGTTGAGTAATGTAAATGAAAATACAATAAGAAAACTCTTACAAGAGAACATTACGATATGCTTTGCAACAGGTAGACCTTTACAAGGTATCACTAAATTCATAGATGCTTGCGAATTAACAAATTTCGATAGTTACTCAATTACGAATACAGGAGCAAGTGTATATAGCAATAAAAAATTTCAATTGTTATCTTCCAATTATTTGAATGAGAAAGAATATAATACAATTTTAAATCACATCAAAGAAAATGATATCCAATTAGCGGGATATAGTGATTTTGACTTGTATAGTTTTTCTGAGAAAATTAATTCTGCTTTAATACATGATTCAAAGATATTAAGTATGCCAATAACTACTACAACTTTTGCAAGTATTAAAAATCCTGTATGTCGTCTAAATATTATGGGGGACAAAAAAGAAATCGATCAAGCAATTGAATGCTTACCCCAAGATATATTTGATAATTACTATACTGTTAGAAATGAAACATTCAGTTTTGAATTGTTAAATAAGAATTCAGGAAAAGGCAATGCAATAAAATATTTAATGAATTATTTGGGCTTGAAGAAAGAAGAAGTCTTAGTAGTTGGAGATAATTTCAATGATGTGGATATGCTAGTTGAAGCAGGTATTAGTGTAGCAATGGGACAGTCACATCCAGATATAAAAAAAGTTTGTACCTATATTACAGATACAAACGAAAATGATGGATTTACTAAAGCAATTGAAGATATAATATTTAACTCTCCTCGTAAATAATTTACGGGGATTTTATTTTAGTAAAGGAATTTTGTGTTTGATTAAATATGATACTAAAAGTGTAGGGATTAATACAGAGAATAATCTAAATACACCACTATCAAATAGATAACCATATTGTGTGCCTAATAGAATTGGTATTAATTCTAAGAAGATACCATGACTGAAATAGATGATGACACTGTATTCACGCATTGCTGCAAAATCGACTTTCCATTTTATATTTGTATTGAGTAAGGTTATAAACCAAAAGAAACTAAATGGGACAACCATGAAATAGAAGTTATAGTCAATTGCCCATCCAAATGATTTGATGGAGAAAGCTTCAATGCATAATGCAATAAAGAAGAAGATTGCATAAACCCATGCATGTTTAATTTTTTCAGCAAGATTGATTTTTGCGATAAACATTCCCATTGATACAAACAGGATACCAAAGAATAATCCATTTCTTGTGGTAAAGAAAATCATAAGATAGATATTGAATGCATCAAGAAATGCTCCATTTGGAATGATACCGTAATAAGTTTCTAAACATCCAAAGATAAATAGAATTAATCCTACAATTAATAATGATTTCATTGAGAATTTCTTTAAATAGAAGTAACAGAAACAAATCGCAAAGATAAGTGCTGCCATATACCATAAATGAAAATAAGTACCAAAGTTAACCAAAGCTAGGAATGAACCTGCTGCCCATAGGACTGGTGTCATTTCCATAAAACCATTTAATAAGTGAATGCCAAGTGGAATATATAAAACACTCCATACTAAATATAAACGAACAAGTTTAATCGTGTACTTCTTAAAACGTTCTGGTGTGGGATTTCCTTTTTGAAAGAAATAACCTGCCGCAACAAAGAAGAAGGGGATAACAACACGCCCAACAATGTTACTAGTAATAAAACCTAGTGTTGGGATACTTGTATAGAAAGGATATGTATGTACGATAATGACAAGAAATGCAGAAATGAATTTCATCAAGTCAATGGCGTTATAATTTTTTTTCATAATTGACCTCTAATATTAGATACTACGATCTTGATTGCATGAATATAATGACACAATCTCTTGTATAAGTTCTGGATAGTTAAAATCTTTGTGGTAAATCAAATTTACTTCACGGGACATAGTTAGATTTTCGATTGGTAATGCGATAAGCTTATTTTTTTTAATTTCGTCAATCAATACACTATGAGGTAAGATACTTGAGCCAAAGTTCTGACGTATTAAATCTTTAATTGTGGAAACGTTATCAACTTCTAAGGTTATGTTTAATTCATTGATAGAGTAACCATTACTTTGTAGATGGGATGCGAATAGTTTTCTTGTGTCTGAGTTTGGAAGGCGCAAGATGAGCTTTTCATCCTTTAGATCTTCGATACTAACAACTTTTTTCTTACTAAGTGGATTGTCTTTAGAAACAGCAAGTATGAGATAATCAGTATCCAATAGAATATGATTGAAGTTAGAATCAATGATTTTTCCTTCTACAATCGCCATATCAATTTCATAAGTCTTGAGTTTTTTATAAAGATTTTTTATGGTGTCAGAAATAATTGTTATGAGTATGTCTTGATTTTCGGAACTATATTTAGCCAGTGTTTCAATCATATAATTACTTTCAGCTGTATGTGTAATTCCGATTACAAGACGGGATAAGTGTGTAGATTGATCTTCTATGGCTTGTTTCAAATTTTGATATAATGTTTTAATTCGTGTTGCATACTTTACGGCAATATCGCCTTCAACAGTGGTTTTTAGTGCACCTTCTGTACGTAAGAAGAGTTGGGTGCCTAAGTCTTTTTCCAACATTTTAATATGCTGACTTACTGCAGGTTGTGTTAGATTTAATACTTTTGCTGCCTTAGTAAAACTCTTCGTTTCATTAACCGCTAGTAAAGTTTCGAGTTTTTGATCAATCATTATAATACCTCCTCATAAATAATATTTATAGGTGTAGTAATAAACATAATTTTATTTTATGTATATACCTTGTCATAATTATATCATGAAATGAAGAAAAAGGAAGGTAACCAAAAATGTCCAATTTAAATGAAACAACTCTTATCCTCTGTTCACTAGCGATTATTTTATTTGCAGGATTTCTAGGAACAAGGATGACAAAAATAGTAAGACTTCCCAATGTGAGTGGGTATATCCTTGCGGGAGTTTTAATAGGTCCAAGTCTATTGAATTTAGTTCCATCTTCAATATTAAATCATATGGGATTCATTAATGATATTGCATTGGGGTTTATTGCATTTGGTGTAGGAAAGTTCTTTAAAAAAGAAATTATAAAAGAAACAGGAATTAAAGTTATAGTAATTACGTGTTTTGAAGCATTGTTGGCAGGATTCCTTGTCACACTAGCGATGCGTTACTTATTTAACTTATCATGGAATTTTGCGCTTATTCTTGGCGCTATAGCAACTGCGACAGCTCCAGCAAGTACAATGATGACCATACGTCAATATCATGTGCGAGGTGATTATGTAAATACGTTATTACAAATCGTAGCACTGGATGATGTTATTTGTTTACTCACATTCTCTACAGTGGTTGCGTTTATTAATTCAAGTGTATCTGGAAGTGTTAGTGTACAAGAAGTTCTCTTACCAATTTTATATAATATTGGATCTTGGGGACTTGGTATTGTAGCCGCAATGGTTTCAAGTCAATTATTAAAACATAGAAGCACAGACAATAAACTAATTCTTACGCTTGCATTCTTATTGGGCATATCAGGAATTTGTGCACAATTTGATGTATCTCCATTACTTGCCTGTATGATATTTGGTGCAGTTTATATTAACTTAACTAAAGATAAAAAACTATATGATCAAGTGAATCAATTTAATCCACCCATTATGTCTTTATTTTTTATTGTTTCAGGTATGAGATTGGATATCCAATCATTACTTGTTGCAGGGTCAATTGGTATTGGATATTTCGTTATTCGTATTCTAGGTAAATACCTAGGAACAGCAATAGGTTGTCGTTTAATGAATATGCCAAAGACTTATGAGAAATACATGGGTCTTGCGATGATACCTCAAGCAGGTGTAGCAATTGGTTTGGCATTTCTTGCGGAAAGATTACTACCTCCTGAAATGGGAACGGTTTTACTAACCATTATTTTATCATCCTCAGTTCTTTATGAAATGGTTGGTCCAGCGTGTGCTAAGTTATCATTTATCTTAGCAGGACTCATTGAAAAAGAACCACATTTACCAAAACAACCAAATCATCATAAGGTAATCGAGTCATAAATATGTTAAAATGCTTTTGGTGATCAAGATGAAAATTATTATTTCTCCTGCAAAGAAAATGATTGATACAAGTGATTCTTTTGTGCCCTCTACAAAGCCTTGTTTCTTACATGATGCAAAAACTATCTTTAATACAATAAAGAAACTAAATAGAGAAGAACTAAAAACAGTTTTAAAATGCAACAATCAATTAGTTGATTTGAACTATGATCGTTATGCAACAAACAAATTGGAAAAAGCAAATATGATGGCTCTTGTAACGTATCAAGGATTACAATATCAAGAAATGGCACCTCATGTTTTTTCTGATGATGCATGGCAATATGTAAATGAACATTTGGTTATTTTAAGTGGTTTGTATGGTTATCTAAAACCAACAGATGCAGTGGTACCATATCGCTTGGAGATGCAAGCTAAAATCAAGATAAAAAATCATCATAATTTATATGATTTCTGGGGAGATAAAATAGCGAAAGAGTTACTTCAAGATAATGATGTAATTATTAACTTAGCATCCAAAGAATACAGTGATGTTATTGAGCCGTATTGTAAAGACAGAATGATTACAATTGTATTCGGTGAATTAATAAATGACAAAATAAAAATAAAAGGCACTCTTGCGAAAATGGCAAGAGGTGCCATGGTACGTTATATGGCTGAACATAATATTACGCAAGTAGATGACATGAAGCATTTTAATCTCTATGGGTTTGCGTATAGTAAACAACATTCATCAAAAAATGAAATTGTATTTATAAAGCAGTAACATAGAATAATACGACTTTAGCTACTCCGCATAGTAACATCACTGTAATTGGGTTTGCTTTAAACTTACTTAAGACAATAAACGCAATAGCGAAGATGACAATCATATCTATGCGCATTGTTCCAATTGAAACAGCTGCGGTTCCCCATAATGCAGTGGTGAGAATTGATATACCTGCTGTTGCAATCATTGCGACAACTGCAGGACGTAATGTACTTAAGACATTTTGTATCCACGCTACATTCTTATATTTTATGTAGAAGAAAGCTAATACAGATACAATAATTGATGCAGGCAAAACACAACCAACTGTTGCGATAATAGCACCAAAGATTCCTCCTACTTGTAGTCCAACGAATGTTGCGGTATTAATCGCGATGGGACCGGGTGTCATTTGTGAAATTGTAACAAGATTTGCGAATTCACTTAACTCTAACCATTTATGCAATGTAACTACTTGTTCCTGGATGAGTGGTAATGCAGCATATCCTCCACCAAAACTAAATAAACCAATTTGAAGGAAACTAATAAATAATTGTAGATAAACCATTAGTTATCCCTCCTTTGAAAAATATACATACGTGCAATACCAATAATGATGCATGTAATAACAATCCAAGCAACATTGATTTTAAATACAAAAGCACTAATGAAAGCAATGATCATAACAATGTTATTGAGCATGCTTTTTTCTTTTACGATACCCAATGCCATATCAACAACTACTGCAGCAATAACGGCAGCGACACCCGATTGCATACCATCTAACATCAATGCGATAAATTGATTCGCTTGGAATGCTTCGTAAAAATAAGAAACAATTGTGATGATAATAAATGGTGGTAGTACAGTTCCAAGGATTGAAATTAATACACCAAATATACCATCAAGTTTATAGCCTACTACAATTGCTCCATTTACTGCCATAACACCAGGTGCTGATTGTGCAATAGCGACGAGGTCTAACATTTCTTTTTCATCAATCCAATGATATTGATCAACAAATTTATTCTTCAATAATGTGATAATGACATAACCACCACCGAAGGTAAAAGCACTAAGATATAGTGTAGATAAAAACAATTTCTTTCTTAATTCAGCTTTATTTTCCATTTCTTTTCTCCCCTATGTACAAGTTTACGCCGGAAAGGTATATAATTAAATTAGTATTATCTTATAGAATACATATTGAAAATGATATGTATAGGAGGAATGATGACATTACGACATTTGAAAATCTTTGTGATGGTTTATCAAAAAGGAAGTATTACGAAAGCTGCAGAAGAGTTGCATCTTGCACAGCCTGCAGTTAGCTTAGCTATTAAAGAAATGGAAGAGTATTATGGTATTCGATTGTTTGATCGATTAGCTCGTAAAATATATCCAACAGAAGTAGCGAATCGCTTGTTTGAAAATGCATTGCAAATTCTTGTCATGTTTGATGAAATGGAACAAAATTTAGTGAATTATGAAATACTAGGGACATTGCGTATTGGAACCACAATCACAATAGGTAATTTTATACTTCCAACTATTATCAAATTATTCAAAGAGAAATATCCAAAAACAAAAGTACAAGTTACCATCAACAATAGTGAACACATAGAAAACTTACTCATTGAAAATGAAGTCGATTTGATTTTACTTGAAGGAAGATGTCACTACAAAGAAAAGATGATAGAGATACCTTTTCACAAAGATGAATTGTGCTTGATAGTTGGTAAAGAACATCACTTAGCAAAACGAAAGATAATTCAATTGAAAGAGTTAGAAAACTGTGACTTGTTATTTAGAGAACCGGGTAGTGCAGAAAGAGATTTATTAAATAGTTTATTTACTGCGAATGATGTCATCATTAAACCAATTTGGGAAAGCGTGAGTACTAAAGCCTTAGTAAGAGGTGTCGAAAAAAATCTGGGTGTATCTATATTACCTTATCTGATGATACGTGATGATTTACAAAGAAAAGATGTTGTTAAGTTAAAAATAGAAGGCATTGATTTAGTGCGCAACTTTATGGTCATTTATAACAAGAATAAGTATTTAACTGAATCTGCACAAACATTTGTGAAATTGTGCAAAGACTGGGATGTTATCAAAGACTTATAATAGAAACATGAAATGATTGTGAAAAGTGTTTAATTTCACAAGGATTTGAAGTAGAATTATAAAAGAAATTTGGAGTGTACACTTATGAAAATTGAAATGATTCAAGAAGCAAAAGAAGTACTAAAAGGTGTTATTACGAAAACACCGATTATTGATGCATCACTTATTCATAATAATTTGTGGATTAAAGCAGAGAACTTACAAAAAACAGGGGCATTTAAGCTTCGTGGAGCATATTATAAATTAAGTAAACTTACACCTGAACAAAAGGCTTGCGGTGTCGTAGCGGCAAGTGCAGGCAACCATGCGCAAGGTGTAGCGTATGCATGTCGTGACATGGGAATCAAAGGAACAATTGTTATGCCTGCAACAGCACCTCTATCGAAGATAGAGGCTACTCGTAGTTATGGTGTAAATGTAGAACTTGTGGGAGATACATTTAATGATGCCTATGAATTTGCGAAAGAACTCGTATGTAAAACAGGGGCAATCTTCATTGAACCATTTGATGATGAAGAAGTTATTGCAGGACAAGGGACAATAGGGTTAGAAATTCTTGAAAAAATGCCAGATGTTGAAACAGTACTTGTACCAATTGGTGGTGGAGGATTAGCGAGCGGAATTGCATTCGCTATTAAATCATTAAAACCATCAGTACGAGTAATTGGTGTTCAAGCAAAGCATGCACCAAGTATGAAAGTATCAATTGAAGAAAATAAAATTACAGAAGCAGAAGTAAATACAATGGCTGATGGTATCGCGGTTAAAAAACCAGGTAACAAAACATTTGAGATTTGTAGAGATTATTTAGATGATGTTGTTTTAGTTGGTGATAAAGAAATCTCCGCAACGATCTTGATGTTACTTGAAAAGATGAAACTTGTTGCAGAAGGAGCTGGTGCAACAGCGATAGCTGCTGCTGTATTCCATAAAGTTAGTATTGATCAAAAGAAAACAGTTGCGGTTTTATCAGGCGGCAACATTGATGTAAACTATTTAGCACAAATTATTGATTTAGGATTAATTAAAACAGGCAGACGTTTCTCTGTATCATTCCATTTAACAGATAAACCTGGAAACTTAAAACGTGTTATAGATACGTTATCAGAAGTAGGGGCAAATATTATTACAGTTGAACATGATCGTTTATCAAACGAAGTATTGAAACATCAATGTTCAGTATCGATGGTACTTGAAACATTGAATCAAGAACATAAAGAAAGCCTAATAGATAGGCTTAAGAGTGAAGGATATGAAGTCGAAGTAAGAAAAGGTGAACTTATTGCGACTGACCTTGATGAGTAATTATTGTTCCTTAAGGAATTCAAGAATATCAACAAAATTATTTGAATGAAATATGATTTGGGGATAATGTTGAAATGCTTCCCAACCATATTGATGCAAAAGAATAATGGATTTAAATCCAGCTTGTATGGCACATTCAACACCACTTAAAGAGTCTTCGAATATGATGCAAGACTCTTTTTCTGTGCCTAAAATCGCCAATGCATCATTAAACATGTCCACTTTATCTTTATATTTACCGTTATCATAAATAATATCTTCTAGTCTCATCCATTGATCCAAGCGGAAGGTTGAATAGAAAAATTCAATGTTTTCAATGATAGATGCACTAGCGATGGTAAAAGGTATCTTATTTTCCTTAAGATAATTCATAACTCCTGTTGAACCATCAACTAAACTTAAATTTGGAATACTTCTACACACATCGCGATAAATTTCTTCTTTCTTTTTAGAAAAATAGTTTTTTTCCTCCATTGTAAAACGTCCTGGAGCAAGTCTTTCAATTGCCTCAACATTAGGACAACCATGAATACAAGTATTCATATCATAATCACTTAATTCTCTATCAAGCAATTCTTTTGCCAGGTTTTTCCAAGCGGTGTTGTGGAAATCACTGTCAAATAATAATGTTCCATTAAAATCAAAGATTGCACTTTTATAT
>NZ_JAVWNC010000031.1:0-24202 GCF_036637135.1 Anaerorhabdus sp.
AGGTGTTTCAACTTAATGCAACACTTTGTTTCGTTTAACTTGATATTTAAGTTCTATTGGGCTTTTATCCAGTTTTACCTTGCATTTAAAAGGGGACTGTGGTATCATTTTTAAGCCTAATGGCGTCAATGTTCCGCTGATTCAACTTGGATGAATGAACAATTGATAAACTTGATGAAAAGGAGAAATTGAAGATGAATTTAAACCTAGTAAATGAAATTACTAAAAATCAACTTCGTAATGACATTCCTGAGTTCCGTCCAGGTTGTACAGTACGTGTTGACGTAAGAATTAAAGAAGGAGACAAATCTCGTATCCAAGCATTCGAAGGATTAGTTATCGTAAAGCAAGGAAGAGGTATTGGAGAAACATTCACTGTTCGTAAGATCAGTAGTGGTGTAGGAGTTGAAAGAACATTCCCAATTCATTCACCAATTATCGACAAAATTACTGTAGTTCGTAAAGGTAAAGTTAGAAGATCTAAATTATTCTACTTACGTGGACTTTCTGGTAAAGCTGCTCGTATTAAAGAAGTTCGTTAATTTAAGCCGGTTATCCGGCTTTTATTGTATAATAGACTCGAGGTGTCATTATGAAAAATATAAATTGGAAAGAAGAAATAATTGATTTTTTAAAAACATTACTTGTTAGTTTTTTAGTGATTTTCTTGTTCACTAAATTTATAGCGAAACCAGTGCGTGTTAATCAAAACTCAATGTATCCAACAGTTCTTGATCAATCAGTTGGAATTACAAATATATTTTCTGTAGAAGTATTACATGATATTAATCGCTTTGATATTGTTGTTGTACAAACAGATGATGGAAAAAATTTAATCAAACGTGTAGTTGGCTTACCAAATGATACAATATCATTTAAAAATGATGTTTTGTATGTTAATGGACTACCAATGGAACAACCATTTTTAGATGAAGCATATGTAAATGAAGAAAAAGCTAAGTATGGTTTATTCACAAATGATATAGAAGAAATTACTCTTGGTCCTGATGAAATCTATTGTTTAGGAGATAATCGACCTTATTCAAAAGATTCAAGAGAGTATGGACCTTTTAGAGAATCACAAGTGATAGGTAAGGGGATATTTCTTCTCTATCCTTTTAATCGATTTGGAGGTGTTGAGTAATGACAATTCAATGGTTTCCTGGGCATATGACGCGTGCTAAAAGGCAAATGCAAGAAGCACTTAAAACAGTTGATATGGTCATCGAACTACGTGATAGTCGTATTCCAAAAGCAAGTCAGAATCCAATGATTGAACAATTAATTCAAGGTAAACCAAGATTGATCCTTTTATCTAAAAAAGATAAGGGAGATAGTCGCGAAATTGACCGTTGGATTGAATGTTTATCCAATGAAACAACGATAGTTGTAGCAGTAGATTTAATTCATGATAATGTTGTTGAAATTATTGTGAATGCTTGTAAGAAAATCATGAAACCAAAGATCGATAAACAAATTTCTCGTGGTATTCGTCCACGTGCAATTCGTGCTATGGTTTGTGGTATTCCCAATGTTGGTAAATCAACTTTGATTAATCGTATCGCTAAAAAGAAAGTAGTAGAAACAGCCAACAAGCCAGGTGTTACAAAGGCTTTAAAGTGGATTAAGCTACATAAAGATTTAGAATTATTGGATACGCCGGGTGTTCTTTGGCCAAAGTTTGAAGATCAAGAAGTTGGTTACTATTTAGCACTATCAGGAGCGATTCGTGATGAGATATTAAATCTTGAAGAAATTGCCGCATTCGCAATGAAACGTTTGATTGAACAATATCCAGAAAACTTAAAACAATTATATGGTATTGAAGTTATCGATGATCCATATAAAATGATAGAAGCAATTGGACGTAGTAAGAATTTAATTAAAGCAAATGATGAAGTAGATTATGCGCGTACTATTGATTTTTTCCTAAGAGACTTACGTGATGATAAATGTGGACGTATTACTTGGGAGAAAGCGAATGTCTAAACATACCACAAATGAGTATGAACATACTTATTGGGATCAACATCAATTATTAATGGGTATTGATGAGGCAGGGCGAGGACCCTTGGCAGGACCTTTGGTAGTTGCGGGAGTTGTATTTGAAGAAGGATATCATAATGAAGATATCTATGATTCAAAAGGAATTTCAGAAAAGAAACGTGAGATGCTATTTGATTTAATACTTCAAGATGCTAAAGGATATAAGATTGAGATTGTTGAACCTAACATCATTGATGAAGAAAATATCTATCGTGCTACTCAAAACGCGATGAATCGTATCGCAACAATGCTCGATGCACCGATTGTCCTTACAGATGCAATGCCTTTACCCAATCAAGACAAAGAAGTCATTTCCTTAATTAAAGGTGATCAAAAGAGTATCAGTATTGCAGCAGCGAGTATCTTGGCAAAAGTTACACGGGATCGTATTATGATTGAATATGATAAGCAATATCCGGAATATGGATTCAAACAACATAAAGGATATCCAACTAAGCAACACATTGAAGCATTAGAAACTTATGGTGTTTTACCAATTCATCGAAGAAGTTATGCACCTGTTCAAAAGTGCTTACAACTGAAACTAGATATATAAAGTGGGAAACCACTTTTTTTAGGATTAACTTTTTTATTTCGTATATATAAGTAGGTGAGAATATGGAATATTCAAAAAGAATTGCTTATTATGCGTATGAAGTAGATGGTGACTGGGATAAGATTGCAGAAAAAATAAGAAATAATGATGAACCTAAAGTAGTACCTATTCATGAGAAATACACAACTATTTTAGATTCAGATTATCCCAATCAACTAAGAGATTTGAGATTTCCTCCGTGGATTTTATTTTACTGTGGTAATTTAGCTTTGGTAAATCAAAAATGTGTAAGCATCATTGGGTCAAGAAATCCTAGTGCCTATGGATTATGGGCGACAGAAGAAATAACAAGAAAACTAGCGAATCGATATGTTATTGTATCAGGACTTGCGAAAGGAATTGATGCAAAGGCACATGAAACAGCCCTTATTTCAGGTAAAACCATTGGGGTTATTGGTAGTGGCTTAAGTATTTGTTATCCCGAAAGTAATAAAAAGGTATATGATAAGATGAAAGATAGTCATTTGATACTATCGGAGTATCCTTATTATACAAGGATCAAAAAACATCATTTTCCTTGGCGTAATCGCATCATTGCAGCATTATCCGAGGCGTGTATTGTGTGTGAGGCAAGATATAAAAGTGGAACGATGTTAACTGTTAATGAAGCATTAACACTATCAAAAGAGGTCTATGTAGTACCTCATCATATTGGCGAAATTGAAGGAGAAGGATGTAATTTACTAATAGAACAAGGTGCACAAATCATCACATCTATACAAAACTTAGAAATTTAAATACATTGCAAAGTGTTGAAAAGTGTGTTACTTTAGGTTATCGTAAGCAATAGAAATTAGAAAATAATTACATTTCGAGGTAAATACTATGAAAAATTTAGTGATTGTGGAATCACCATCAAAATCAAAAACAATTGAAAAATACTTAGGTAAGGATTTTGAAGTTGTCTCAAGTAAAGGACATATTCGTGATCTAGCGATAAAGGGTAAAGATGGGTTAGGAGTCGATGTAGAAAACGACTTTACGCCAACATATTCTGTAAGTAAAGATAAGAAAGACGTGGTTAAGGACTTAAAGACGCGTGCTAAAAAAGTAGATCAAGTCTATCTCGCAACCGATCCCGACCGTGAGGGAGAAGCTATTTCATGGCATCTAGCACAAGTATTAGGACTCGATGTTGATGACATTAACCGTGTTGTATTTAATGAAATTACAAAGGACGCCGTATTGGGTGCTTTTGATCATCCTCGTACAATTAATATGGGACTTGTGAAATCACAAGAAACACGTCGTATCTTAGACCGTATTATTGGTTTTAAACTATCAAAACTATTAAAGAATAAGATTAAAAGTAAATCGGCAGGAAGAGTTCAATCTGTAGCACTAAAATTAATTGTTGATCGTGAAAAAGAAATTAAAGCATTTATTCCAGAGGAATATTGGACTTTAGATGCCGTTTTTAATAAAGAGGGAAAAGAGTTTAATGCAAGCTTATCAAAGATTAGTGGTAAGAAGGCTGAACTTAAAAATGAAGCAGATGCAAAGAAAGCATATGAAGCATGTTTAGGAGAATTTGAAGTTACAAACGTAAAGAAACAAGTTCGTAAGAAAGATCCAAAACTACCTTTTATTACATCTACTCTTCAACAAGAAGCATCAACGAAACTTGGATTTAGTGCTAAACGTACTATGTCAATTGCTCAACGTCTTTATGAAGGTATTGAGTTAAAGAACAGCACAGAAGGGCTAATTACTTATATGCGTACGGATAGTACTCGTTTAAGTGATGTGTTTGTAAAGGCAGCAAATGAAAAAATTCAAGAAGAATTTGGTAAAGAATATTTAGGAAACTACAAAGTTAAAAATGATGAGAATAGCCAAGATGCCCATGAGGGTATTCGTCCAACTAACATAGCGAATACACCAGAAGAGGTTAAAGACTATTTAAGTGCAGAACAATATAAGTTATATAAAATGATTTATGCTAGAGCTCTAGCATCTTTAATGGCACCTGCAAAAACAAATACAGTTGCGGTAACATTATCACAAAACAAATATGATTTTACAGCTAATGGTACTCAACTTGCATTTGATGGTTACTTGGCAGTTTATTCAGCATATGAATCAAGTAAAGATGTATTATTACCTGAACTTGATGAATCAGAAAAGATGCCTGCAAAAGAATTAAAGAGTAATCAACACTTTACAGAACCTCCACTAAGATATAGTGAAGCTCGTTTAATCAAACAAATGGAAGAAGAAGGTATTGGTAGACCAAGTACTTATTCTATGATTATTGATACAATTCAAGTTAGAGGATATGTAAGTTTAGATAAGAGTACAGAAACATCAAAGACAAAAGTATTCTTTCCAACAGAACAAGGTGAACTTACTACTGAAAAGTTAGATCAATATTTTAATGACATTATTAATGTAAAATACACAGCGCAAATGGAAAATGAATTAGATGGTATTGCAGATGGTGTAACGGACAACGTGAAATCATTAAGAGATTTCTATGAACGTTTTGAACCACTTGTAAGCCATGCTTATGACAATATGGAAAAAATGGAACCTGAAAAAGTAGGAGAAGTTTGTCCAGAATGTGGTAATGAATTAGTGTACCGTGTAGGTCGTTTTGGTAAGTTTATTTCTTGTAGTACTTTTCCTGAGTGTAAATATACACGCAAGATGGAACAACCTGAAAAAGAAAAACCAGAACCATCGGGTAAGATGTGTCCGGATTGTGGAGCTGAATTATTAAAGAGAAAGAGCCGTTATGGTAATTACTTTCTAGGTTGTAGTAACTTCCCTAAATGTAAACACATTGAAAATATTGAAGGAGAAGAAGCTCCTAAGTTTAAAAGAAGAAAGGCAGCAAAGAAATAATGAGTGATGTAATTGTTGTTGGAGCAGGTCTTGCAGGATGCGAAGCATCTTGGCAATTAGCAAATCAAGGATTTCAAGTTAAGTTGATTGAAATGCGCCCCAAGAAAATGACACCAGCCCACAAAACTGAAAAGTTTGCGGAACTTGTATGTTCGAATTCACTTCGTAGTGACGCTCTTACCAATGCAGTTGGGTTATTAAAACAAGAAATGCGTATGTGCAATTCATTGATTATGAAGATAGCAGATGAAACTAAACTTCCAGCAGGAAGTGCGTTAGCTGTTGATCGAGAAGAATTTTCACGAAAGATAACAGAAGCAATTCAAAACCATCCTAATATTGAAGTTGTTTATGATGAAATAACAGAAATACCAGAGGGTCCTTGTGTTTTAGCAAGTGGTCCTTTAACAAGTGAACCTTTATCAAAGGCAATACAAACTTTTTTGGAATCTGCACAATTTTATTTTTATGATGCAGCAGCACCAATTATTGAAAAGGATAGTATTGATTTTAATAAAGCGTATTTTAAATCAAGATATGATAAAGGTGAAGCGGATTATATCAATTGTCCAATGACAAGAGATGAGTTTAATACTTTTTACCGTGAATTGATACAAGCAGATACAGTGCCAATCAAAGACTTTGAAGAAGAAGTTTACTTTGAAGGGTGTATGCCTTTTGAAGTTATGGCGAAACGTGGTATGCAAACTCTATTATTTGGTCCAATGAAACCAGTAGGATTAGAACACAATGGTGTGCGTCCCTATGCAGTTGTTCAATTAAGACAAGACAATGCGGTTGCGAGCTTATACAATGTTGTGGGATTTCAAACACATTTAACTTGGCCTGAACAAAAACGTATTTTAAATTTGATTCCAGGATTAGAAAACTGCCAAATTGTTCGTTATGGTGTAATGCATCGCAATTCATTTATTAATTCACCACTTTGTCTTAAGGAAACATATCAATCGATAAAACGAGATGATTTATTTTTTGCAGGACAAATGACAGGTGTAGAAGGATATGTTGAAAGTGCTGCATCAGGCTTACTTGCAGGTATCAACATGACTCAAGTTTTAAAGAAAAAACAGCCAGTAATTCTTGGTAACAAATGCATGATGGGTGCAATGGTGCACTACATAACACATGCTGATGCAAAACATTTTCAACCAATGAATGCGAACTTTGGTATACTTAGATTAGAAGGAGACTTTAAGAAAAAAGATAAAAAGGATGCTTATGCACCTCAAGCTCTTAAAGTTATACAAGACAAGTTATGCGAAGTGATGCCCTTGATCAAAGTTTAGATCAGTTTTTAAATTATATTAAAATGAGCAAATCAGGTTCAGATAAAACACAAGATGCATATCGTAGAGATATCAATCGTTTTATAGAATTTTTGATTAAAGAAGATATCACATCTTTTGAAGATGTACAAAAAGAGACTGTAATGGATTATATTACACAACTTCGAAATGGGAAGATAGGAACTAGAAAAGTTTCTAATTCTAGTATTTCACGTGTGTATTCTTCATTGCGGTCTTTTTATCGCTACTTAAATCGATATGAAGATGTAGAAAATAATCCAGTACAAGGGTTTAAAAATCCCAAAATGAGTAAACACTTACCTGATTTCTTAACACTAGATCAAGTTATGGCAATCTTGAGTAGTTTTGACTTAAGTAATCCAGTAGAGTTACGAGACCGAGCAATCTTAGAAACAATATATGCATGTGGTTTGCGGGTGAGTGAAGCAACAGGACTTCAAATCAACAATATTCAATTTGATCAAGAAATATTGATTGTACTTGGAAAAGGGAATAAAGAGCGTATGATACCTTTTTATCCAAGATGTGGAAGATTACTTCAAAAATACATGAATGAGGCAAGAGCTCAATTTATCAAAGAAGATCATGGTTTCTTGTTTGTTTCACAAAGTGGAAAACCAATCACCTCGCGTTATATTCAATATATGTTGAAGAATGTTGGGGAGAAGAATGGGATTCCTCTTGAACTTCATCCTCATATGTTAAGACATTCCTTTGCGACACATTTGCTCGATAATGGTGCTGATTTAAGGGTTGTACAAGAATTATTAGGGCATGAAAACTTAGCCACAACTCAAATCTATACCCATATTACAGTGGATCGCTTAAAGAAAGTTGTTAAGATGTCCCATCCACGTTCTAGAAAGTAACGAAAATCCCTTGTATAATAAGGGATTTTATGCTATATTATACCTCGGCACGTATGTGCTTAATTCACACACCATGGATTCATTGACTCCGTGCTCAACAGAGTTGTCAATGTTGGAAATGGTGGAGGAAAACAACGGAAAGCGAGGAAAATTAAATGTCAGTTGTTTCAATGAGAAAGTTATTAGAAAATGGTGTTCATTTCGGACATCAAACACGTAGATGGAATCCTAAGATGAAACCATATATCTACGCAGCAAAGAATGGGGTTCATATTATCGACTTAGCACAAACACAAGCTATGTTAGATACTGCTTATGCAGCTATGAAAGACATCACTGAAAAAGGTGGTAAAGTATTATTCGTAGGTACAAAGAAACAAGCTCAAACTCCAATTCTAGAAGAAGCTTTACGTTCAGGTTCATTCTATGTTAACCAAAGATGGTTAGGAGGAATCTTAACAAATTTCCGTACGATTCAAAAATCAATTAAAGGTTTATTAGAAATCGAAGAAATGGAAACTAGTGGAACAATTAATCTATATCCAAAGAAAGAAATTGCTTTAATGCACAAGAGACAAACACGTTTAGAAAACTTCTTGGGCGGAATTAAAGAAATGAAAAAACTTCCAGATGCATTATTCGTAGTAGATCCTACTGAAGAACACAATGCAGTTGCTGAAGCTAAAAAATTAGGAATTCCTGTATTCGGTCTTATCGATACAAATGCAGATCCTGCAATGTTAGATTACCCAATCGTTTCAAATGATGATGCTATTCGCGCTGTTAAGTTAATGATCGGTGTTATGGCAGATGCTATCGTTGAAGCAAAAGGTGGTTTATTAACAGTTGCATATCAAGAAGATATGTCTGCTGAAGATATCACAATGAAAGATGTAATCATCAACGTTGAACAACAAGCTGAAGAAAATGAAAAACGTCGTCGTCAAAGAATGGAAGAACGTCGTCCTAGAGATGGTGCTCGTCGTCCTTATGGAGAACGTCGTGTAATTAATAAGAGAGAAAATTCAGAAGAAACAAAAACTGAATCGACTCCTGTACAAACAGAAGCACCTAAAAAAGTAGCTGCAGAAGCTGCAGTAGAGGGTGAAAAACCAAAAAGAGCTCCAAGAAAAAAGGTAACTGAAGAAACTAAGGAGGCAGAATAATCATGGCAATTACTGCTGCACAAGTAAAAGAACTAAGAGAAATTACTGGCGCTGGAATGATGGATTGCAAAAAAGCACTTACTGAGTGTGATGGCGATATCCAAAAATCTATCGACTGGTTACGTGAAAAAGGTATTTCAAAGGCAGCAAAAAAAGCTGATCGTATTGCTGCTGAAGGTTTATCAAAAGTTATCGTTGACGGAAACAAAGCTTGCTTAGTTGAAGTTAACTCAGAAACAGATTTCGTTGCTAAGAATGATCAATTCTTAGAATTACTAAATAAAACTACAGAAACTTTATTAAATAGTGGTGTTTCTACATTAGAAGAAGCGTTAAAACTACCTATGAATGGTAAAACTATTGAAGAATGTTTCGTTGATGCTACTGCAACAATTGGTGAAAAAATCACTCTTCGTCGCTTTGTAGTATTAACTAAAAACGATGGTGATATCTTTGGTTCTTACATCCATATGGGTGGAAAAATCAGTGCATGTGCTGTATTAAAAGATACAACAAATGCTGAAATTGCTAAAGATATGGCAATGCAAGTTGCATCAATGAGCCCAAGCTATGTATCAAGAGCTCATATGCCTGCAGAAATCGTTGAACATGAACGCGCTATTCAAGAAGAAATCATGAAAAATGATGAATCTTTAAAAGGAAAACCTGAAAAAGTATTATTAGGTATCGTTGAAGGTCGTGTAAGCAAATCTCTACAAGAAATGAGCTTAGTAGACCAAATCTTCTTTAAAGATCAAGATAAAAAAGTTGCTCAAGTTTTAAAAGAAGCTAACACTGAAGTGATCGAATTCGTTCGTTATGCTGTAGGTGAAGGTATCGAAAAACGTGAAGAAAACTTTGCTGAAGAAGTAGCAAAAATTGGAGCTTAAGTCGAAAGACTTAAGCTTTTTTTTCGTTTGCTTAAACGTAAAAGGAGTATAAACAATTTAATGAGTTGTGCTATACTTTGATTATGGACATACAACTATACGAAACGATAAAAGGAAATGGAGAAACAATAATACTTCTTCATGGTAACAATGAAGATCATACTTTTTTTGTGCACCAAATTTATGCGCTCTCTAGATTTTATCGTGTTATTGCGCTTGATACACGAGGACATGGACGATCACAAAGAGGAAAAGAACCTTTTACGATTAGACAGTTTGTACAAGATGTATATGAATATATGGAACAAAAGCAAATCGAACAAGCACATTTATTAGGGTTTTCTGATGGGGGTAATATAGCACTACTCTTTGCGATTCAATATCCCAAAAAGGTAAAAAAATTAATCATTGATGGAGCAAATTTAGACCCATCAGGAGTAAAGAAAAAGTTTCAAATTCCGACTAATATTGAATATTATATAAGCAATAAAATAAATAAAAATTCTAAGAAAACAGAAATGTTAAGACTCATGGTTAATGATCCCTATATTAATCACGATGATTTAAAGAAAATTCAATCACCAACACTTGTTGTCGCGGGAACTAAAGATGATATTAAAGAAAGTCATACAAGATTAATCGCAACATTAATACCGAATTCAAAGCTATGTTTTATTGATGGAGATCATTTTGTTGCCTATAAAAATCCAAGTCAATTTAACGATGCAATTCTAACTTTTCTAAATGATTAATTTTAAAGAGTATATTAGTTGCAACCTATATTGTAAAAGAATAAGATAAATTTGGAGGATTGAATATGAATACACTTGAACTTAAAAAGGGGATTACTTGGACCGGAGTACTTGATCCAAACCTAAGAATTTTTGACATCATTATGGAAACTAAATTTGGAACTTCTTATAACTCATATTTGGTGGAAGGTAGCGAAAAAATTGCGCTAGTTGAAACTGCAAAACTTAATTTCTTTGATGATTATTTAGAAACATTAAAATCATTAATTGATGTTTCTAAAATAGATTATGTCGTCTTAAATCATACAGAACCAGATCATACGGGTAGCTTAGAAAAGTTAATTGAGATTAATCCAAATCTTGTGATTGTTGCGACACCGGTAGCGATTGGATTTTTAAAAGAAATAATGAACTGTGATTTTTACAGTATTGCTATTAAGGATGGAGAAACACTATCACTAGGAAATAAAACTCTTCATTTTATGACATTACCAAACTTACATTGGCCAGATACGATGTTTACTTATTTAGAAGAAGATAAGACACTTTTTACATGTGATTCTTTTGGAGCCCATTATAGTTTTGAAGATGTATTAAGAAACAAAGTGGTAGATGAAGAAGGATATCAAGAAGCACTTAAATATTATTTTGATAATATCATTGGACCATTTAAAAGACCATTTATGCAAAATGCATTAAAGCGTATTCAAGATTTAGATATACAATTAATTTGTACTGGACATGGTCCAGTGTTGGATGCAAAAATTCCAGAGTTAATTGCTCAATATCATACATGGGTAGATGAGAAAAACCCAAATGTTAGAAAAACAGTTATTATTCCTTATGTAAGTGCATATGGTTATACAGCTCAACTTGCAAACAAGATTAAAGATGGTATTAAAGCAGCAGGTACTATTGATGTAAGACTTTATGATATGAATGAAGCAGATAAAGCGAAAGTATTAGAAGAAATTGGTTATGCAGATGGTTTTCTATTAGGTACACCAACAATTGTTGGTGAAGCTTTAGAACCAATTTGGGAACTTGCGATTGCATTGCATAGTCCAGTTCATGCAGGAAAACTTGCGAGTGCCTTTGGTAGTTATGGATGGAGTGGAGAAGGTGTTCCCCATATCATTGAAAGACTAAAACAAGTTCGTTTAAAAGTGATAGATGGATTTAGAATTCGTTTTAAACCAAGTGAATCTAATTTAGTTGAAGCTTTTGATTTTGGTTATAATTTTGGATGTGTTCTCATGGATAAGAAAAATGAGAAATTAGAACCAAAGAAAAGTGGTAAAGTAAAATGCATGATTTGTGGTGCAATACTTGATGATACAGAAGATATTTGTCCAGTATGTGGCGTAGGTAAAGAAAACTTTATTGCAGTTGAAGATTTAACACTGACTTACCATCACGATACAAAAGAACACTATGTTATATTAGGTGGTGGAGTTGCAGCTTATAATGCAGCACGTGAAATACGATTTAGAAATGATACTTGTAAGATTACAATGATATCAGAAGAGTCATATCTTCCATACAATCGTCCAATGCTGACAAAGGCACTACTTGCAAATTTCACTGAAAATCAAATGGCAATTGAAAAAGCGGATTGGTATAAAAATAATAAAATTAATTTGAAACTAAATACGAAAGTATTAAGTATTCATCCTGATAAAAAAGAAGTTATCTTAGATAATGGAGAAACATTAACTTATGATAAATGTATTTATGCATTAGGCTCTACTTGTTTTGTTCCACCAATTGAAGGACATACACTAAAACAAGTAATAGCGATACGTGGTGTAGGGGATGTTAAGCAAATTACTGAACTTTTACCAGATACTAAACATGTTGTAGTTATTGGTGGTGGTGTATTAGGTCTTGAAGCTGCATGGGAAATGCATAAAACAAAATGCAAAGTCACAGTATTAGAACTACTTCCACATTTAATGCCTCGTCAATTAGATGAAGGTGCATCAACTGTGTTACGCAAAATCTTAGAAAAGAATCATATTGATTTACATACAAATGTTAAGATTAAGAGAATTGCAGGTACCGATAAAGTTGAAGGTGTTGAATTAGAAGATGGAACAATAATACCAGCTGATTTAGTTTTAATATCAGCAGGAGTTCGTGCAAATACAAAAATCGCAACAGATGCAGGAATTGAGGTCAACCGTGCTATCATTGTGAATGACCATATGGAAACAAATATCAAAGATATTTATGCTGCAGGAGACTGTGCAGAGTACGATAACATTAATTATGCATTGTGGTCAGAAGCAGTTGATATGGGTATTGTTGCAGGAGCAAATGCTGCAGGTGATGATAAAACATATCAAACAGTATTAGGTGCATTATCATTCTTTGGTTTGAATACGAACCTATATGCGATAGGTGATACAGGAAAGAATCCTGACATACAATATAAAACAGTTGAAGTAAGTGATACACAAAAAGGTACATATGAAAAACTATACTTCGCTAATAACCTACTATGTGGATTTATTCTACTAGGAGATTTAAAGAAGATGAAAGATTTAACAAATGCTTACTTAGCAAAATCTTCATTTGCAGATGTTTTAAAATAGATTAGCGTACATTTCCTATTAGTACAATGTACTTTGCTTTACAAATGCTTCAAAAAGTAGGAAACTATACTTATCAGGAGGATTAATCATGGATAAATATCAATGCCCTTGTGGGTATATTTATGACCCAGCTATTGGGGATGAAGCTACAGGTGTAGCACCAGGAACAGCTTTTGCTGATTTACCAGCTGACTGGGTTTGCCCAGTTTGTGGTGCTCCAAAGGATTTATTTTCAAAAATTTAATGAATAGAAGATCATCTTCTAATTAGAAACTCCCTTGAGGAGTTTTTAATTTGTGTTGCACTTTGTTACGTGAATTTGTATATTCAATACTTCATGTATCTTTTAACATAAGTTTTGTTTGAATAAAGGTTTTATAACCCCTAAAATTAGAAAGAAAAGGGGAGCTAAATACATGTACTATATACTGTTAGGAATGTCCTTGGGATTCGGGTTTATTACCAAATTCAAATATGGTAAAAAAATATATTGCTTTATCATGTTTCTTGTATTGGCTATGGTATCGGGATTAAGAAATGGAGTGGGTTATGATTTCAATCCATACATTGGAATATTCTATAAATCTTATCTAACGCAGCTTGAAACTTTAATGAGTGGAACATTAGAAAAGGGATACATATTTATTAATGAAACCATAAGTAATTTTACATTAGATTATCAATGGTTGTTTATTGTTGTTGCGATCATTGTTGCAGCTGCAGTAATGTGGTTTATATATCGCTATTCTAAGAACGTGTGGTTAAGCGTTTTTGCGTTTTTGGCATTTGGGTGTTTTTATTTCAGTATGGATTTTATGCGCCAAATATTTGCAGGAATTATTATGATGTATGCATTTAAACGATTAGATGAAAACGACTACTTCTATTATGTATTACTCGTTTTATTTGCATCTTGTTTCCATAAGTCTGCATTATTGATGTTGCCACTATTATTAATACTAAAGATTCCTTTGAACAAAATCACATTTGGTATCTATACTGCACTTACATTTATAGCACTCGTATTCTCAGAGTTTTTTATCCAACTGGTATTGAATAAAGGATATTATACTAGTTATGTTTTGGACAATGTTCACATGACAACAGGAATACCTATTATTTATGGTATTGTGGTTGGTGCAATTTTTGTATTAGCTTTTATCTATAGAAAAGATTTGATTAAGATGAGAAGCATGAATCGTATTCTATTAGTAGTAGCCTTCTTAAATGCTGCTTTTACAATTATTGGTGCGAAACATTCAATTATCTCAAGATTTACAGTATTACTAGAAATTCCTGTGATTGTGATTCTCTTAGTCGATTTAATTTTGGTTATGATGAAGAAGATAAAGAATCCAAATTTAAAAATATCAATTCTGCTTGGTTTCTTATTGATATCAATGGGGTATCATTTCTATTTAGAAATGAACAACTACAATGGAGTATTCCCATATGAAATGGTAGATTTGGGGTATAAATATGAAATTAAATAGAAACAGTTTACAACGATTCAATATTTGTGCGATTTTATATTTTGTTTACATTTGCTTCTTCTATGAGAAAAATTTATTTGGTGGGATATTTTTTCAAATATCGAGAGTATTGATTTGGGTATTCTTGTTAATTTTAATCTATGAATCGTTTAGCGCTGGTTACCATGAACAAATTTTATTTATTGTATTGATGTTTGTGATACTGGCATCATTTTACTACATTGATACTTCAGTCTCATCCGCAACAGTTTGGGGATTTGGATTATTTGAGTTAAATAGAACCTTATTTACACTACCACTAAGTTATTATCAATCACTAAATGAAGTTGTATTTATCATGGTTTCTGTGGGTTCATTTATACTTGGATATGCAGTGAAACTCATTAAAAACTATGTATTGGTAACAAAAGCTAACAAAGATGTAACTAACGAAATAAAACCAACAAAATAAAAGTTTATAATAATGTTAACAGGGTAAAGGAGGACTTTATGTGAAAAAGAGAATTATTACACTTGTTACGCTAGTGTTATTTTTAGTAGGAATGACATCAAATGTTTTTGCAGCGGGGGATTATAGAAATAACCCAGATAACCCAAAACCTACTACACCTACAGTTACAGCTAAACCAACAGCTAAACCAACAGTTACTGCAACGCCAGCAACTGAAAAAGAAGCAGCTGTTAAAGAAGCTCAAGAAACAATTAAAAATGCTGAAACAGGTACATTACCTTCAGGGGAAGCTGGTAAGATTATTACAATCGAAAACGCAGCTAAATTACCTGCAACATTAATTGAAGAAGCAATTAAATCAGAAACACCAGTTGTATTCATGAACAAAGATAAGACAGTTGCAATCCAATTTACAGGTTTAACTGTAAGTGCTGATCAATTACGTGATTTATCTACAGTTATGAATGTTGCTACAGATGCAGCTGCTAAAGAAAAATTTATTGCAACACTTGATGCAGCAACTCAAGAAAAAATGGCTACATATGCTGAAAACTCAGTATTTATTCAACCAGAAGCTCAAGGGGAATTTGGAGTTTCAATGATTATTTCAATCAAACAAGTTGAAAAACCAGCTGATGCAGCTTATGAAAACCCATTCCTTTATTATGTACATGATGATGGAACAATTGAAAATTATGGAATCGTTGAAAGTGGTGATGGTTGGTCAAAAGCAGTCATTAATCACTCATCAAGTTACATGGTTTCTTATAACTTAATTGAAGACGCTGTAGTTGATACTGAAAGTGCTAACTACAAAGCAAATAAAGCTAATGGCGTTGACGTAGATACTATTTTAAACATCGAAGCAAAAGATGAAGCAACTGCTGCTCCTGAAGCAAGTGCTGCTCCTGAAACTACTGCTCCTGCAACAGACAATAACTCAACAATGTTATTTGTTGGTGGTATTGCATTAGTTGCTGTAATCGTTGTTATCGTAGTAATGTCAAAACGTAAAAAAGATACTACTGATCCTACTAACAAGCCTAAAGCTTAATAAGTAACTATATATTAAATTAAAACTGACTTCGGTCAGTTTTTTTAATATTTAATTGTACTAAAAGAATTGTTAAATCTTTGTAAAGTATTCTGTAAAGTATTTGTAAAGTTCTTGTAAAGTGTTAAAATCTACCTAGATAAAGATATCTATTATTGAGGGAAGAATATGGGAATAGGGAATATTATAAGTTTACTTGGTGGGCTAGCGCTCTTTTTATATGGAATGCATATGATGAGCACCAACTTAGAGGGTATTGCTGGTAATAAATTAAAAGGAATCTTAGAAAAGTTAACTGCGAATCGATTTTTAGGTGTTGCAGTAGGTGCTGGTATTACGGCATTAATTCAATCATCAAGTGCTACAACAGTTATGGTTGTTAGTTTTGTTAATTCAGGACTTATGACGCTTCAACAAACGGTATGGATTATCATGGGTGCCAATATTGGCACTACGATAACTGGACAATTAATTGCATTGGATGTAGGAATGATTGCACCATTAATAGCTTTTGCTGGTGTAGTTATGGTTATGTTTTCAAAAAGTAAGAAACTTTCCTTTATTGGAGGTATTATTGCGGGATTAGGTATTTTGTTTATTGGTATGGGAATAATGAGTGATTCTATGTTGCCATTACGAGATTCTCCTGCATTCATTAGTTTAATGACGACCTTTAAGAATCCTTTATTAGGTATTCTTGCAGGGGCACTGTTTACAGCAGTTATACAATCATCTTCTGCTTCGGTAGGTATTTTACAAGCTTTAGCTTTAAGTGGTCTTATAGGGCTTGATAGTGCTGTATACGTGTTATTTGGTCAAAACATTGGAACATGTATTACTGCAGTTCTTGCGTCAATAGGAACAAATAGAAACGCTAAACGAACAACGATTATTCATTTGCTGTTTAATATCATTGGTACAACAATATTTGTAGTAATTTGTATGAACACACCATTTGTACCATTCATGGAAACATTTACACCTAACAATCCTGCTGCACAAATTGCGAATGTACATACAGTGTTTAATATTGCGACAACATTAATTCTACTACCATTTGGTAATTACTTAGCAAAACTCGCAATCATGATTTTACCTGATAAAAAATCTGAAACAGAAGCAGCTGAAGACAAATGGTTAGATGAAATCATGAATAGTAACTATGTATTAGGAACTTCTATTCTTGCGATTCACTATATTGGACAAGAAGTAAGTGATATGTTTAAACTTGTTCGTAGTAACATTGAATCAAGCTTTGATTTATTAGCAAAATATGATAACAAGTCATTTGATCTTGTTAAAGCAAATGAAGATGAAATTGATAAATTAAATTATAGTGTTGCAAAAAAGATTTCAAAAGTATTATCAATTGAACAATCATATAAAGAAGTTAAAATACTAAATGATTATTTTAGAGCTTTAACTAACTTAGAACGTATTGGTGATCATGCCATGAACTTTGCAGAATATGCGCAAACAATTAATAGTAATAACTGGGATTTAACACATGATGCATCAACTGAAATACAAGAAATGAAGAAAAATTGTATAACTGGATTAAATTTATTTACAGAAGACTTACACAAAGATGCACTGTTGATAAAAGCTAGCCAGATTGAGCAAGTTATTGATGATAATACAACGCTATTTAGAACAAATCAAATCAAGAGAATGAATAATCAAGAATCAAAGATTGAATCTGCAATCTTATACTCAGAATTACTTTCTGATTATGAACGTATTGGAGATCATATTCTAAATCTTGCAGAATTACATTCAAGTTTAACAGAATTACGCGAAGAATTAAGAGAAGCGAATTGAACCTAAAAAGTCAATTCCTTTTTTTTAGTTTTTCTTATGCTATAATGAAGTCCCAAGAGGGAACAAATATATTTCCTACATAGTGATATAAGGGAATTCGGATGTCTAATAGTTGTGTGAATGCTTAATATGATTAAGAATCCTTAAATTAATAGCAGAATACCCACCTGTACTTAACAGGGATAAATATCAACCCTTTTGGGTTTAAATAGTTGTAATATGGTTGTAAACCAGTTAAAATAATAGAGTAATTTAATGAAGGTGGTGGAAGTTATGAATATGTTTTGGGCATCAATATCAAGTTTAGTTGTAGGACTACTCATTGGTGGTGGATTAGGTTTCTATTTCACTCGTCGTACATTTGAAAAACAAATGAAGGAAAATCCTCCAGTAAGCGAAAAGATGATTCGTGCTATGTTTATGCAAATGGGACGCAAACCATCAGAATCACAAATTCGTGCCGTTATGAAATCAATGGGACAATAATTATTAGTTGAACTAAACAAGGGTGAATTGAATAATTCACCTTTTTTAGTCTTTATGACACTTGTGTAACAAAATGCATGTTCTAGGCAATTAATGACACATCCCAATGGAAGTTAAAAATTACCGAAAATGGTATAATTTAACAAGCGGGGTGAATTTAATGGAAGAGAATTATACTGAAATCGACTTATCCAAGATTTGGGAATCGTTTAAACGAGTTTGGTTTTGGTGCGTAATCGTTTGCATATTATCAACAGGGGCAGCTTTCTTAATAACTAATTATTTAATTGTGCCAAAATATAAAGCGACAGGGAAAATTATAGTAGTTCAAAAAAATGATGCTCAAAATGCACAAATGAATATCAATGATGTTAACTTAAGTCAAAAATTAGTAAGTACATATAGTGAAATCTTAAAAAGTGAACGTATTAGTGATTTGGTTGTAACTGAACTTAACCTACCATATACAAATAAAGAGTTTGTAGATATGGTTAGCGTATCATCAGCAAACAACACAGAAGTAATTAATGTTGCGTTTACATCTCCAAATCCACAAGAAGCAATGGATGTAGCAAATACAACAATTAAGATTTTCCAAGAACAAATTTATGAAATCATGAGTATTGAAAATGTTAGTGTTTTAAACTGGGCTAAGTTTCCTTACTATCCAGATAGTCCAAGTATGATTAAGAACTTAGCAATTGGTTTATTGATAGGGATTATGCTAAGTGGATTAATTGTATTTATTGTGTTAATTAAAGACAGTAAAGTTAAAACGGAAGATGAATTTAGAGAAATACTTGGATATCCAATATTAGGAGTTATTCCTGATTTTGCAAATGAATTAGCTAGATTGGAGAAATCATATGACAAGAAGTAAGTTAGAATCAGTTAAACAACCATTTCTAGATATTATTTCTTTATATGATTCAAACAATCCGGCAACGGAAGCATATCGTACATTACGTACAAATATTATGTTTAAGACATTTGATAAACCAATTCAAGTCGTTAATATTACAAGTGCGGATCAAAGTGAAGGAAAAAGTACAACGGCTTTAAATCTTGCGGTTGTTTACTCACAATTAAATAAAAGGGTTTTAGTTCTAGATTTAGATTTAAGACTTCCATCAATTCACAAGAAACTTAAAATTAGAAATACAATCGGTATAACTGATTTTCTAAACAATCGTGTAACATTTGATGATGCAATTAAACATGTATTAAAAAATGTAGATGTGATGACTGCAGGTACAAAAATAATATATCATTCAGAGTTTATTCAATCAGCAGTGTTACAACAATTCATTGAAAAAATGAGATCTGAATACGACTTTATTATTATTGACTGTCCACCAGTTGGTTTGGTTACAGACGCAGTAATTGTATCTAGATACACCGATGGCACGATACTTGTTTGTGAGTCAAATAAAAATGAGAAGAAAAATCTTCAAAGAATGAAATATCAATTTGATGAGGTTGGAAGTAATGTATTAGGTATAGTAATTACAAAAGCTGATTTTGGTAAGAAATATTATTCACATTATGGATATGGCTATGGTTACAAAAAAGATAAAAAGGGTAAGAAACGTAAAGAAAAATGATTGATATCCATTCACATTTAATACCCGATTTTGATGATGGTTCATCGAGCTTACATGAAAGCAGAGATCTAATCTTTGAATCTTGTAAGAATGGTGTTACAGATATCATTTGTACACCACATTATATGGGTATGGGAGAATACCAAAAAAGTTATTACGAAACCGAATTAGCCTTTAAACAACTATGTGAAGGGATAGAAGATTTACCAATCAATATGCATTTAGGTAATGAAATATTCTATACAAAAGAATGTATTAGTGATGCATTAGATGCAAAAAAATATCATACATTAGCAAACAGTAATTACTGTTTATTCGAATTAAAATTTACTAATTATGATGAAGAAGTTATTAATGAAGTATATGATTTGAATGCTTGTGGGTACTTACCAATACTGGCTCATCCAGAAAGATATTATTACGTTCAAAAAGATATGAATCTTGTGTATGAGTTGGTTAAAGAAGGCTGTCTTATGCAAGTTAATGCAGATAGTATTCTTGGTTATAATGGTAAAGATGCACAAAAAACGGTATTTAAATTAATAGAACATAATTTAGTGCACTTTGTCGCAAGTGATGCACACAATAGTGAAAGACGAATTAATCTTAAAGAAGCATTTGAAGTGATAGATCAAAAGTTTGGTGAGAAAATCGCAGACAAGTTATTCATAATTAATCCTAAAAAAATATTGGATAATGAGTTAATTGATTTAGATGAGTATACAAAAGTTTCGAAGAAGGGTTTATTTGGAATATTTAGTAAGTAAGGTATATCGTAAGATATACCTTTTATAGTGATTAACTTTCTTTACTTACATTATTTTAGTATAATTAACATATAGAGATAAAATATAAGGAGTACTATGAAACTAATTAAGAAAATATTATTAATATTGTTAATACTAGGTTTTGCGATATTTGGTTATCTAGGACTTGAAGGATATAATCGTTATAAAGAAGCTATTAAAGAATTACCACTATCAGTTGCGGTAAGTAATATACAGGCAGATCCTACATATGTAAGTTTTAATGAAATTGATCCGGATTTTGTTGATGCACTAACTTCGATTGAAGACCATCGTTTCTTTGAAAGAAGAGGTGTTGATTTTGTAGCGATTGGTAGAGCATTAGTTGCGAATCTTGTATCCAAAGAAATACAACAAGGTGGTAGTACGATAACGCAACAAGTTGCGAAAAATATTTATTTTAGTAATAAACCATCGTTGACTAGAAAAATTGCAGAAGTGTTCTTTGTTTGGGATTTAGAAGATCATTATACAAAGGATGAAATATTTGCGATGTATGCGAATATTATTTATTATGGTGATGGGTATTATGGTATTCGACAAGCAGCAAATGGATACTTCAATAAAGCTCCAAATGATTTGACATTGTATGAAGCAAGCTTACTTGCAGGGTTACCACAATCACCAAGTCGTTATCAATTAAGCAATGGTTATAAATTAATTAATGAGAGACAAAAGAATGTATTATCCGCAATGTTAAAATATAACGAAATCAGTACACAAGAAATGAATGACGCATTAGCGCAACAACCAAATTCTTGATAATTAAGAGGTTAAAGAATGATAAAAAAAATCATTCTTTTTTTATGTCTTTATATATTTTATATGATGTAACAAAACAACACGTAGATGGAACAAACATAGTTCCCACAAACAAAATCAAATACTCTTAAATGATATAATTAACAATAGAATAACTAAGTCAATTTTGACATATTTATTTAGGGGAGAGATCTTTGTGACATTAAGAAAAATACGTGTACTCGCATTAGTTTGTTTAGATATGACTGTCATTGTCTGTTCTTACTTTCTTGCTTATGCATTACGCTTTGATTTTAAAATAGGGACACAATTTAATTATGCTATAGCGATAGTTAAAGCATTGCCAGTTATATTATTATTACACTTAGCTATTTATTTATCGTTAGGTGTTTTTCGTAGTTTATGGAAATATGTAAGTATAGAAGAAGCTTTCTTACTTACAACATCAACTGTATTAGCTAATGTACTTTCTGTATTAGTACTGACAATAGCGAGATTCCCACTTATTCCTAGAGGTGTATATATTATCGCGACGTTGTTGATTATTATAGGAACTGTTGGTTCGCGAGTTTTCTATCGTTATATTCGTATTCGATCAAAATCCGTTAATAAAAAAGTGACTTCATTAATTATTGGAGCAGGTGATGGTGGGTATTTCCTATTGCGAGAAATTAACGCAAATCCACTTTATGAAAATAAAGTTGTTGGATTTATTGATGATGATACTGGTAAAAAAGGTAGATTTATTAATGGTGTTGAAATTTTAGGTACTTGTGATGATTTAGCGACCATCGTTGAAGAAAAAAATATAGAAGCCGTATTCATTGCGATACCAAGTGCTAGTAAAGAAGAACTAAAACGAATCATTAGTATTTGCCAACCGTTAAATATAAGAGTTCGAATCATGAGTATTGCAGAAGTTAAGCAATATAGTAAACCAGTAGTTAGAGATGTTTCCATTGAAGATTTATTAGGGAGAGGTGAAGTTCACCTTGAAACTAAAGAAATAAGTGAATATGTAGAAAACAAAATTGTTTGTGTAACTGGTGCGGGAGGTTCAATCGGATCTGAGTTGTGCAGACAATTATTGCGATTTAATCCAAAACAATTGATATGTTTGGATATCAGTGAAAATTCTTTATATGACCTTCAACAAGAAATTGAAATTCAAAAACGTAAAAATGACAAATATAAAGATACAGATATCCTATTCCTTATTGGGTCAATAAGAGATACAAAACGTTTAGCCCATGTCTTTGGTGTTTATAAACCCAACGTTGTCTTCCATGCTGCAGCACATAAACATGTACCTCTTATGGAAGATTCACCAAGAGAAGCTGTAAAGAACAACGTTGTAGGCACTTTAAATGTAGTACAAGCATGTATTCATAACAAAGTAGATAAAATGGTTTTAATTTCAACAGATAAAGCAGTTAATCCAACAAATGTTATGGGTGCAACAAAACGTATGTGCGAATTGATTATTCAAGCATACCGCAATAATGGTGTTACTAAGTTAGGTGCAGTTCGATTTGGTAATGTATTGGGTTCTAATGGATCGGTTATACCACTATTTAAAAAACAAATTGAATCTGGTGGACCAATAACAGTAACTGATCCAGAAATAACAAGATACTTTATGACTATACCTGAAGCAACACAGCTCGTCCTTCAAGCAGGAGTATATGCGAATCATGGAGATATCTTTGTATTAGATATGGGAAGTCCTGTGAAGATTACAAAACTTGCGGAAGACTTAATTCGTTTATCAGGATTAAGACCTTATGATGATATAGATATTGAATTTGTAGGACTTAGACCTGGTGAAAAGATGTATGAGGAATTAGCCCTTGGTGATGAAGTAAGACATAAAACAAAGAATGATTTAATTTTTGTGAATGAACCAATGGAAGTAGATTTAACTGATTTACTAAACAAGGTTCAAATACTAGAAGAAACAATAATCAAAAATATTCCTATATCAAGTGTTAAACAGGAAATACTGGAGATTATTAAGTAATGTGGTATGTCGTGTATGTCAAAGGTAGTCAAGAAGATAAGGTAGCACAATTTCTTCAAGACAATCAAATCAATGCATTTATTCCAATGAAAGAAAAATTTCATCGAAAAGAAGGTAAGTTAATAAAAGTAAATCAAGTATTATTTCCAAATTATATCTTCATAGAAACGACAGATAACTATATTGATTTTTCAGAAAAGTTTAATCAATTCAAGATTCGTAATAAAAACTTAATTAAACAATTAAGATATGATCTTGAAGGTACTCCACCTTTACAAGAGGAAGAGATAAGTATTTTAGAAAAGTTATTAGGTTTAAACAAGATTGTAGAAGTTTCACTAGGCTTCATTGAAGATGATAAAGTAGTTATTACAGATGGACCACTTATGGGGTTCGAAAGTTATATTACATATATCAATCGTCATAAAAGAGAAGCTAAGTTGGAAATAGAATTATTAGGTTCTAAACGAGAAGTAACAGTCTCGCTAGATATATTAACAAAGATATAGTTATGTAAGTTATTAGTTGTTTAGGCACTATAACACAAACTAAGGACATAGTTACATGCCTAGATTTAGTCTGGGTAGCGTAGCT
>NZ_JAVWNC010000032.1:0-24113 GCF_036637135.1 Anaerorhabdus sp.
TGGTTGATAATAGTTATTTTGATGATGCAGTATTCATTGGTGATTCAAGAACAGAGGGATTAATTCTAAATACGGAATTATCAAATGCAGTATCATATACTCACAAGGGTTTGATGGTTAATACCGTGTTTACTAAACCAATTATAAATAAAAATGGAGATAAACTTACAGTTATGGAAGCTTTAAAACAAACTGAATTTTCAAAAGTATATTTAATGCTAGGGATTAATGAGACAGGGTGGCCATATAATGACATTTTTATTGAAAAATACGCAAAAATAATTGATTCAATAAAAGATATCAATAGTAACGCAATTATTTATATTCAAGAAATTCTGCCAGTAACAAATAGTGTTTCTTCATCACATGAATATATTAAAAATGAAAAAATAAATGAATTTAATGAGTTAATAAGAAAAATGGCAAATGAAAAGGGAGTTTATTATCTAGATGTTAGTAATGCTGTCAGTCTAGATGATGGATCACTCCCGGAAGATGCTGCATATGATGGGATACATCTTAAAAAGGAATATTGTGAAAAATGGCTAAATTATTTAAAAACACATACAATAACAAGAAAGTAAAAAGAGGTTAACAATGAAAAGTATAAGGAAAATAAGCATATCTATTTTGATATTATCATTTTTAATTTTAGGATGTTCAGAAAAAACTACAGTTAAAATAAATATGGAAGCATTGGGGAATGAATTAATTGAAAAAGTAGGTTTTGAAGATGAACTTAATAAAGTTAATGACATCAATACAATAAATATGCTGTATGATATAAAAGATGCAAAAAATACTATTCTATATATAAGTAGTGGTGCTACGGCAGAAGAAATAGGTATTTTTGAGTTTGAAAACGAAGACTTAGCTAAAGAAGGCTTACAAAAAGCAAAACAAAGAATTGAAAATCAAAAGGTAAATTTTGATGGGTATATGCCTTTAGAGATAAAAAAACTAGATGATGCGATAGTAAAAAGAATAGATAATTACGTCGTGTTATGTGTAGTTGACGATAATGAAGCAGAAAAGATCATTAATAAATATGTAAATTGACTAGATAGAAAGAGGTAAAAAATTTGGAGACAGTACAAGAACTTATTAAACTTGTTACAACAAATAAAGATAAATACTATCGAGTAGCATTTGCGTATGTAAAGAATAGAGAAGATGCTTTAGATATTGTTCATGATGCCATTGTTAAGGGTATTCAAAAATATAGTTCTTTACGTAGAAAAGAATATCTTGAAACATGGTTCTATAGAATTTTGATTAATGAAAGTATTGCATGTATAAGAAAAAGAGAAAATACACAATATTTAGATGAGTTTACAGAATCACAAATCAGTGATGAGGCTTATGATGAAAATGTAGATTATACTATGCTTTACTCTTCTGTGGATAAACTGTCTCCAGAATTGAAGACAGTAATTATCTTACGATTCTTTGAAGAAATGAAAATTAATGAAATTGCTGAAATAACCTCAATGAACCTAAATACGACTAAAGCAAGACTATATAAAGCATTAAAGATATTAAGAGAATACATGGAGGAGTAGGAAATGGTTGAAAAATCAAAATATGATAATATTGAAATTCCTGATGAACTGGATTCGATCATAAACAATGCACTAAAAGAAGGAAAAACATTAAGACGAAAAACTATTACTAAAAAAATAATGAAAAAAACTAGTATAGTTTTAGTTATACTAATTTTCAGTATGATATCCCTTGTTAATGTATCACCTGTATTTGCGAAAGCTATTTATGAAATACCATTAATTGGTGATTTATGCCAAGTATTAACTTTTAGATCATATCATTTTGAAGACGAAATAAAATATGTTGATGTTAAAATACCAAACATTGTCAACACAGGTAAAACAGATTTAGAACGAAGGGTAAATACGGAGATTCAAAATGTTATTAATCAATGCGTAAAAGAAAGTGAAGATATAGCGAAAGATTATTATGAGGCATTTATTGAAACAGGAGGAAAAGCTGAAGAGTTTATTCCGGTTGGAATAACAGTTGATTATGATGTGAAGTACATTAATAAATCAATAGTATCATTTGTTGTAACACAACAACAAACAGCTTTTAGCGCTTATAATCACACTTTGTATTATAATATCGATTTAGAAACAAACAGATATTTAACCTTGAAAGATTTATTTGGAAGTGATTTTGTCAAAATAATTTCTACAGAAATTGAGAATACAATAAATGGCTGGAATGATGAAAAAAGAAATCTATTATGGAGTGATTTAAATATAAGTGACTTAATTTCTGAAAATACCAATTTTTACATAAACCAAGATAACCAAGTAGTTATTGTATTTGAGAAATATGAAGCAGCTGCAGGTTCTGCTGGAAATCTTGAATTTTTGATAACAACAACCCTAAAATGAAAGTGATAAAAATTGGTTTTTAGTAGTTTAATTTTTATTTTCTTCTTTTTGCCTGCAACTTTGCTTGTATATTATTTATGTCCTTTCAAAATAAGTAACTTAATTTTACTTATTTCAAGTGTACTCTTTTATTTTTGGGGTGAACCGAAATATCTAGTTATTATGATTTTCTCTACACTATTTAATTACACAGCTGGAATAATAATTGAAAAATATCAGACTCAATATAATGGAAACAAAGCTAAAATTGTATTGATAATTTCAATTGTTATTAATCTTGGAGTTTTAGTTATATTTAAATACAGTAATTTTTTAATTGAAAATATAAATCAATTGTTTAATGGATACATTTCACCACTAAATTTTGCTTTGCCAATTGGTATATCATTTTATACATTTCAAACAATGTCATATACAATTGATGTGTATAAAAAAGAAATAAAGGCACAAAAGAAATTTGTAACTTTTGCGGCTTTTGTAACAATGTTCCCACAACTTATTGCTGGACCAATCATACAGTACAAAGATATTAATTCTCAACTTGAGTCTAGAAAAATAACAGTAGATAATTTTTCTTATGGGATATATAGATTCGTGCAGGGATTATCAAAAAAGGTATTATTGGCAAATAATATTGGCTTAATTTGGGAACAAATATCGTCTAGTAATTTAAGTGTTTTATCGATGGGAGAAGCTTGGTTAGGAGCCATTGCATTTTCGTTTCAAATATATTTTGATTTTTCTGGATACTCTGATATGGCTATAGGATTAGGTGAAATGTTTGGGTTTCATTTTAGAGAAAATTTTAACTATCCATATTGTTCTTGTAGTGTAACTGAATTTTGGCGTAGATGGCATATATCTTTAGGAACTTGGTTTCGTGAATATGTTTATATTCCATTAGGAGGAAATCGAAAGGGAATATATAGGCAATTAATCAATATATTTATTGTTTGGTTTTTAACAGGGTTTTGGCATGGTGCGAGTTGGAATTTTATAATATGGGGATTGTACTTTGGTATATTACTAATTTTTGAAAAATTGTTTTTATTCCGATGGTTTAGTTTTTTTCCTAGGTGGATAAAGCACATATATACTTTATTTTTCATAATCATTAGCTGGGTAATATTTGCAGTAAGTGACACAGCACAATTGGCTGAATATTTAAAAGCAATGATTAATTTTAATCAAATTACAAATTCAAGTTTTCTATATTACATGGAATCAAATTATCTTTTACTAACTATATGTGCAATATTTAGTTTAGGTATTATAAAGTTTAATAGGACCTTTTTTAAAAATCAACTAAGCGATGGATTTTTTTCAATAATTAAAATTGCTAGTTTAGTTATTCTTTTTGTAATTAATGTCAGTTTTTTAGTGGGAGAAACATATAATCCATTTTTATATTTTAGATTTTAGGGAGATTAATCATGATTAGAAGATATAATAAATTAATGGTCATTTTATTTAGTCTGATTTTATCTGTAATTTCTATTTATTTCATAATTGACAGAGATAAAGATTATTCTGTTGTTGAAAATCGATATCTATCAAAAAATCCAAGTATTTCATTAGAAAATATTTTGTCGGGTGAATATATGATAAATATGGAAAAATATATTAATGATCAGTTCCCAATGAGAAATGTATTTATTTCAATGAAAACAGATTTTCTTAGACTAGTTGGTAATAAAGAAATAAATGGCGTGTATTTTGGAGATAATGGATATTTAATTGAAAAGTGGAATAAAAATGATTTTGACGATACGATATTTCGAAAAAATATTAATATAATTAATGCATTTGCAAAAAATAATCCTAAGACTAAAATATCTATAATGCTTGTCCCTACTGCGAGTTTAATATATAAAGATAAGATTTCTAAAAATGCACAAATGGTAGATCAACAGAGTTTATCTAATATTGCAAAAAAATCTTTAGTAAATGTTAAATACATAGATTTAATTCCCATTTTTTTGTTAGATAATAAAGATTTATATTATAAGACAGATCATCATTGGACAACAAAAGGGGCATTCATCGCTTATAAAGAGTGGGGTAATATCAAAGGTATTGATGTTCATGAAAAAGATTTTAAGATAACTCCAATATCTAACAGTTTTCAGGGGTCACTTCACTCAAAGATTTTAAACAAGGATTGTGAGAAAGATAAAATTGAAATATATGAACGTAATAACCAAGGTGTATATCAAGTATATTATGATTTTGGAAAGAATAAGAGTAACGACATTTATGAAATGAAACATCTTCAAAACAAAGATAAATATCAAGTATTTTTAGATGGAAATCATGCAGAAATAAAAATGAATACATCACAATTGAATGGTAAACACCTCTTAGTGATAAAGGACTCTTTTGCAAATTCATTAATACCATTTTTAATGAACGATTATGAAACCATTCATATCATTGATTTGCGGTATTACAACGAGGATATTAATGCTTATATTACTGAATATGGAATAAATGAATTTTTATTCTTATATAATTTTAAAAACTTTAGTGAGGATGAAAATTTAGGTAAACTAAAGTCTAAATCATGAGATACTTCCCATAAGAATTACTTAGATTCAGCATTAAATTTAGGTATGGTAATTCGTTCAATACCGGGGAAAATAAATAGTAAAAACCAAAGATATATATAAAAATAGAGCGAATTATCCCTTGTAAATGGGGTAGTTGTATCTTTATTTTGATAGATGTGTTATACTATGCAACGTACATATAGTAATAAATAGCGATAAAGCGATACTTAAGTGTATCGCTTTTTATTCGCTTGTTGAAAAGGAAAACATGAAATTTAACACATTAGACATTAACGAATCAATTTTAAAAGCAATTGAAGAAAAAGGTTATACCGAACCTACACCCATCCAAGAGAAAGCTATACCTCATGCATTATTAGGTAAAGATATTTTGGGATGTGCACAAACAGGTACAGGGAAGACAGCAGCGTTTTTAGTCCCTACAATCCAAAGATTGAAAAAACATGACGCGACAAAGATTAGAAGTTTAATCTTAACACCAACAAGAGAACTTGCGATTCAAATCGAAGAGAACTTTATTGAGTATTCTAAATATACAAATATTAAGAGTGCAATTATATTTGGTGGTGTACCACAAAGACCACAAGAGAGAATATTACGTCAAGGAGTTGATATTGTTGTAGCAACACCAGGACGACTCTTGGATTTGATGAAACAAAAAGTTATCAGTATTAAAGACATTGAAGTCTTTATCCTAGATGAAGCGGATCGTATGTTAGACATGGGATTTTTAGTAGATGTGAAGAAGATTATTGCTGCATTACCACAAAAGAAACAAACACTTTTCTTTAGTGCTACAATGCCAAAAGAAATTAAAGAATTAACACAAACACTTCTTCATGAACCCGTAATTATTGAAGTAACTCCACCATCAACAACGGTAGAGAATATTCAACAATCACTTTATTATGTTGATAAAGCGAATAAAAAAGATTTATTACTAGATATTCTAAAGAAGAATAAAATAGATAGTGCATTGGTGTTTACAAGAACAAAGAACAATGCAAATCGTTTAGGTAAGTTCTTAGCTGCAGCGCATATTAAAGTAGGAATTATTCATGGTAATAAATCACAAAGTGCACGTCAAATCGCATTATCACAATTTAAGAATGGTGATATCAAGGTATTGGTTGCGACTGATATTGCAGCACGTGGTATTGATATCAATGAATTAAGTTATGTATTTAATTATGATATTCCAACAGAAGCTGAAGCTTATGTTCACCGTATAGGTAGAACTGGAAGAGCAGGAAATGATGGTATTTCAATTTCATTTGCTGATATTGATGAGATAGATCTTGTAAAGAGTATTCAAAAGTTAATTAAGCTCAGCATTCCTGTTGTTGAAGAACATCGATATCCAATGTTAGTCTTACAACCTACACCAAAGAAAAAAGGCAAAGGATCATCACCGAAATCAAAGACTGCTAGACCAGTAAGAGGTAAAACAAGTAGGGATAAGAAATCAGATGATACAAGTAAGAAAACAAAAGAACGTAGTGATACAAAGGATACTACAGATAGAAGAGCGAAAAAGTTCGACTCGGATACTAGTGAGAGAAAACCTTACCAAAGAAAAAGAACAACTGATTCTAGCGTGAAAACTAGAGATACAAAAGATAGTTCAGAATATAAAGGCAGTAGAGAATCTAAACCAAGAAAGTTTGACTCTAGCAAAAGTGAATACAAACCTTATGCAAAGAAAAAAACAAGTGAATCTGGATTGAAATCTAGAGATACAAAAGACAGTACTGAATATAAAGGTAATAAAGAAAACAAGACAAGGAAGTTTGCTTCAGGTAAAGGAGATTATAAGCCTTATGCAAAGAAGAAAACGAGTGAGTATGGTATGAAAAATAAAGAAATTAAAGAAGGTACAGGATTCAAAGGAACTAAAGACACGAAAACAAGTAAATTTGATTCTGTAAAGAGTGAATTCAAACCTTATCAAAATAAGAAATCAACGAATTCATTTGGAAAGTCAAATGGAAACCAAACGAATCAAAAACAAAATAGACAATCTAAACAAGGCGCAAGAGGTAGATAGTCATGGCGATTACAAATCGTAGTCAAATTGAAATCGGAGCTTGTGTTCAAGTGGTATTAAAACAAGACCAAAGAACAGGTAAACTGACTAAAGGTATTGTTGCTAGAATTCTTACTAATTCATCAAATCATCCAAGAGGAATTAAAGTAATGTTGGAAGATGGACTTGTTGGAAGAGTTATGAGTATAGAAAATTAAATAAAAATGGAAACTTCATGTTTGATTAAATCGAATTTGAAGTTTTTATTATGATTTTTACACTTTATTGAGCAATTTGATGTAACAAAATGAATAATGATTAATTAATTTACTATTGAATTATCCAAAATAGATAAAAAGTGATATGATTTCATTATAAAACCAATGGGAGAAAAAGTATGGATGAAAAGTTTGTGTGTGATCGTGATGCAAAACTAAAGATTCAAGAAAATAATATACGAAATATGCTGGATCGCATGCAAGGAGGAATCATTCTTTGTAATTTTAGTTTGTTGACTCAAAGCTCAGTGATAGAATACTTAAACCAAGGATGGACAGAGATAACCGGATATACTTTAGATCAACTTGAAGAAGAAAAGAATGGTAATCCGCAAGCGTTAATTTTGCCAGAGGATAAAAAATTTGCGGATGAGCAATATGCTGCACAAATGGCATGTGGTAATACTTATGAACTCATGTATCAAATTACAAGACGTAATGGTGATATAAGATGGGTAATTGATAAAGGGGTTGTTTCATCACTACCTAATGGAATCATGCAAAATTTAAGTGTGGTAACAGATATTACTTCTCTTAAACAACAAGAAGAAGCAATGAAGGTGTTAGCACAACAAGATCAATTAACTGAAGTAAATAACAAGAATACATTTAATACCGTTGCTAAGAAGATTTTAGAACGCCAAAGCGACAAGCTTCATGCATTATTGATGATTGATGTGGATGATTTTAAGGATGTGAATGATTCATTTGGTCATGCTATAGGTGATTCGGTATTAGAAAATGTTGCATCCCATTTGAAAGAAAGTTTTCGAAGCTGTGATGTTGTAGGAAGAGTTGGTGGTGATGAATTCGCGGTTCTTATTACGGATATTCCCAACGAAAGTATTGTGATTAAAAAAGCGGAACATGTCGAATATGTTATGAATGAAAAAGTAGTGGGTATACCTTCGTTCACAGTAAGTATAGGTATCGCTTATTCTAAAGATTATAATGGTTTTGACGAATTATTTGTTGCATCTGATAAAGCGTTATATTCTGCGAAGAAAAAGGGAAAAAATCAATTTCAAATTGCTAGTAAATAAAAGGAAAGTGATGTGTTGTTAGATTGTGACTAATAAACATATTACTTTTTATTTTATAAAACAAGTTTAAGCAAGTGACATTAATTTTATCGAATATGATTCGAGTTAGATGAATTAGTCTGACATTTCATACACAAGTTCGCATATTTCCTTTGTTCATGGTATAATTCTCATATTGCGTTTGGAGGTAATTGAATGATAGGAACAAACAATATCAGTGTTCGTTTTGGACAAAGAACATTATATAAAGAAGTAAACATTAAATTTACAAATGGAAATTGTTATGGATTAATTGGTGCTAATGGTGCTGGTAAGAGTACATTTCTAAGAGTGTTAAGTGGTGACTTACAACCGGATACAGGTGAAGTTTACATGGGGAGTAGAGAAACTCTTTTTACATTAAAACAAGATCACTTTGCTCATGAAGATGAACAAGTCATGAACGTAGTTCTACGTGGTAATGAAAGACTCTATGCCATTATGGAAGAAAAAGATGCGTTATATGCAAAGACTGATTTTACAGATGAAGATGGAGAACGTGCAGGACATCTCGAATCTGAATTTGCTGATCTTGATGGTTGGAATGCAGAAAGCCAAGTTGCAATTTTACTAAATGGGTTAGGAATTGATTCTGATTACCATGAAAAGTGTATGAAAGAATTATCGGAAAGTGAAAAAGTAAAAGTATTATTAGCTCAAGCATTATTCTCTGGAGCGGATACATTATTATTGGATGAACCTACCAATGGGTTGGATATAAAAGCCATTTCTTGGTTAGAACATTTCTTAATTAACTATGAAAATACAGTTATTGTTGTATCGCATGACCGTCACTTCTTGAATAAAGTATGTACTCATATTGCGGATGTTGATTTTGGAGAAATTCGTATTTACTCAGGAAACTATGACTTCTGGTATGAATCAAGTCAATTAATGGCTAAGCAACTAAAAGATGTGAATCGTAAGAAAGAAGATAAGATTAAAGAATTAGAAGAATTTATCGCTCGTTTCTCAGCGAATGCATCGAAGTCAAAACAAGCAACATCACGTAAGAAAACATTAGACAAAATTGTATTGGATGATTTGAAACCATCAACACGTCGTTATCCATTCATTGATTTTAAACCAGCACGTGAATCAGGAAAACAAATTTTGAATTTAGAAGGTATTTCTAAGGCTATTGAAGGAAGTACATTATTAAATAATATTAGTTTTTCAATGTTGCAAGGTGATAAAATTGCGTTAGTAGGTAATACAGTTGCATGTACTACGTTACTTAAAATAATTAATGGAGATATGGATGCAGATAGTGGTGAGTTTAATTTAGGACAAACAATCACACCTTCATATGTTCCAATGGATAATTCAAAATATTTTGAAACAGATGATGATATTTGCACATGGTTATCTCGTTATACGGATAATGATGATATTTCATTCATTCGTGGTTTCTTAGGCAGAATGTTATTCACTGGTGAAGAAGCGCTAAAACAAGTTAAGGTATTATCGGGTGGAGAAAAAGCACGTTGTATGTTAAGTAAAGCGATGCTTGAATCACCAAATCTAGTTATGCTAGATGATCCAACAAACCATTTGGATTTAGAAGCAATCACCTCATTGAATGATGGATTAATTAATACAAAAGCAGAATTACTATTTACATCTCATGACCATCAGTTCTTACAAACAGTTGCGAATCGAATTATATTGATTCGTGAAGATGGAACAATGCAAGATTATCGTTGTACTTATGATGAGTATCTTGAAAAAGAATTAGGAATAGAAGAGTAGACAAGCTAAAAAGCTTGTTTTCTTTTTATGTAAATAAAAACTTCGCTAGGTATATAACAAGCGAAGTTTATCTTTATTTATTGAGTACTTTAATTTCATCAATAAGTGATTCTAATTTTGTATTCATCTCTTCATCGGTGAATTGGCAAGTTCCTACAACTTTATGACCTCCGCCACCATACTTAAGCATAAGATTACCAACATCCATTGTACATGTCTTATTGAGTACGCTATAACCTACTGCGGCACTACATCCTAAACCACCTTTACCATTCACAATCCATACGGATAAGTTTGCTTCAGGGTACAGGCTATAAATTAAGAAACGGTTGCCAGCGTAAATTGGATCAACACCTCTTAAGTCAGAAATGACTGTTTTATTTTCAATGTGTGTATGTTCCTGTATCATCTTGATGAACATATCATTTTGTTGCCAATAAAGTTCGACACGCTCTTGAACATCAGGTAATCCAAGGATATCTTCAATTGTATGATCTGCGCAATAAGTAATCATATCTTCCATTAATTGGTAATTACTGATTCTAAAGTTTCTAAAGCGACCAAGACCAGTACGGGGATCCATAATAAATCCAAGTAGTACCCAATCTTTAGGGTGAAGTATTTCATCAATTGTTAAATTAGCACTATCAACTTTATCAACTGCATCTAATATAGCTTCAAAATTTGGGAAAGCTTCTGCACCGCCATAGTAATCATAAATTACATGTGCACAACTTGGGCAAAGTCTACTTTCTCCAATATATTTTCCTTTATAAGCGTTTCTTTCTGTTTCACTCGAATGATGATCAAACCATAATCCGCAACCCTTTACATAAGGAACATTTGCTAAGCAGTCATCTTGTCCAATCTCTACAATACCATCTTGTAAATCCTTAGGATGAACAAATTTCCAACTATTAACAATTCCTTTATATTTCAGTAATACGGCACAAGCTAATCCATCAAAGTCTGATCTTGTTATCAGTCTCATTGTTGTACCTCCATCTATAAATACAGTATATCACTAAGGATTCAAAAAGGTATGTATAAAATAAATAACTTAATAAAATGAATAAATAGGATTATTGAATTGATTCATATTTCTTGAATTACTTATTTCTTAGTGTACAATTTTAACTATGGAGGTAAGGGTATGAAATTTAAAATGATACATGAAAATTACAATGTTAAAAATCTAGAACAATCACTTGAATTCTATGATAAAGCATTAGGGTTAAAAGAAGTAAGAAGAAAAATAGCGGACGATGGGTCGTTTATTATTGTTTATTTAGGTGATAATCAAAGTGGTTTTGAATTAGAACTGACATGGCTAAGAGATTTTGATCGCCCGTATGATTTAGGCGATAGTGAGTTTCACTTAGCTTTTCAAACTGATGACTATGAAGAAGCATATAAAAAACATAAGGAAATGGGTTGTATTTGTTTTGAAAATCCATCAATGGGAATCTATTTTATTGAGGATCCAGATGGTTACTGGTTAGAAGTAGTACCAACTAAATAAAATGAAAATTACATATATTGGTCACAGTGGTTTTCTTGTTGAGTTAGAAAACCATTACCTATTATTTGACTACTTCGAAGGAGATCTACCTGTATTAGATTCAAATAAAAAACTACTCATATTTTCTAGTCATAATCATCATGATCATTACAATCCAAAGATTTGGAAATTAAACCATTCTACTGATAATACGATTTATATTTTATCATTTGATATTCCACTAATTGATACTCAAATGAAGAATGTTTATCAAATGAAACCTTATGAAAATCTTTGTTTAGATGATGGAGAAATTGTAATACATACATTTAAATCGACAGATGAAGGTGTTGCTTTTCTTGTGGAAATATCGGGTAAAGTAATTTATCACGCAGGAGATTTAAATATGTGGAAATGGGAAGAAGAAAGCGATAAGTATAACAAGGCAATGGAGGATAATTATCTCAAGGAATTAGAGTTAATTCAAAAGTATAGAATTGATATTGCATTCTTGCCATTGGATCCTAGACAAGAGAGATATGCATATGATGGTATTAAATCTTTTGTTGAAAAGGTTAATTCTAAGATGATATTCCCAATGCATTTTTGGAAGGATTATTCAGTTATTGAAAAGTTTAAAACTGATACACAGATATCAATTATGAACATTGAATATGAAGGACAAGAATATACATTTTAAGTTAGCAAAAAATTAATTTTGATAGAATAAATAGGTGTTGAATATTGACGGTTAGAGAGTGAATGATATAATAATAACGTCAGTAATGCTCACAGGTTCAAAGGAACCAAAGAAAAACACAAGGTGGCTGCCTTGTGTTTTTTAATGCTTGGCTTATTACTAATCGTTTCTTCTATCAAGCCATTTGTAAATATAATATGCTACTATACTAGCCACAACAGAAGCTATTATTTCAGTAATACTCACCTGAACTCACTTCCCTTCAGGCTAAATGAGTTCGTGATTAGTAATAGATAATTATATCTTATATTTACAGTGAAAAGGTCTCGTTGTGTCCCAAATATATTAAGATATATTTGATTAAACATATTGACGAATATCGATATGATGATATACTTTATACATCGATGAATATCGATGTGAGGTATTTATGAATAACTTGGAAATTGCAATTTTGTTTAAAGCATTGTGCGATGAAAATCGCGTAACGATTATGGAACTATTAAAAAGTGGTGAAAAGTGTGCGTGTATTCTTTTGGAAGAATTACAAATAGGACAATCAACTTTATCTCATCATATGAAGATTTTATGTGATAGTAAAATGGTGGTTTCACGAAAAGAAGGAAAATGGACTTACTATTCAGTGAATGAAAATAAAATAGAAGAAGCAACTCATTATCTAACAACTTTTTCAACAAGTAAAAAGGATAAGAAATGTTTATGCAAATAATTGAAACGGTTTTATTGTTTATACAAAACCAAGTATTAGGAATGAAGTGGCTTAATGAACTGATTGGTTTTGGATTGAGTTCATTAGGAATGGATTTAAGTACAAGGATTGGGAGTAGTATTCAATTCTTTATTTATGATGTAATCAAGATTTTGTTATTGCTATCAATTTTAATTTTTATTATTTCGTATGTTCAAAGTTATTTTCCACCGGAAAGAACTAAACGTATACTGGGAAAATACAAAGGAATAGTAGCAAACACTTTAGGAGCATTACTAGGAACAGTAACACCATTCTGTTCTTGCTCATCAATACCTTTGTTTATTGGGTTTACTAATGCTGGATTACCAATAGGAGTTACCTTTAGTTTCCTAATCAGTTCACCACTTGTGGATTTAGGGGCGTTCATTCTTTTAGTAAGTATATTTGGTGTAAAGATTGCAATTATTTATGTTGTTGTGGGGTTAATACTAGCGGTAGTTGGTGGAACTGTAATTGATAAATTACACATGGAAAATGAAGTAGAAGATTATGTCCATCAAATAACATCAATCAACATAGAGGAACCAGATTTATCAAAATCTGATCGTATAGAATATGCAAAGGAACAAACACTGCAGACTGTTAAAAAAGTTTTTGTTTATGTTCTGGTGGGAGTAGGAGTAGGAGCGCTTATTCATAATTGGATTCCACAAGAGTGGATTCAAAGTATATTGGGAAGTGAAAATCCTTTCTCAGTAATTATTGCGACGCTTGTTGGATTACCAATGTATGCTGATATTTTTGGAACTATACCCATTGCAGAAGCTTTATTTACAAAAGGTGTAGGCGTTGGAACAATTCTTGCCTTTATGATGGCAGTTACAGCGTTATCATTACCTTCGATTATTATGTTAAGAAAAGCAGTGAAGCCAAAACTATTAATTCTATTTGTAAGTATAGTGACAATTGGAATTATTCTGATAGGCTATTTATTTAATGCATTACAATTTATGTTCATTTAGGAGGAACTTATGAAATTATTTGGAAAAAAAGAAGAAACATGTTCATGCAACAATACGAGTGGAAACGTAGAAAGAAAAATTATGGTATTAGGTGCGTGTTGTAAAAAGAGCCAAACATCTTTTGAAAATGTTAAGCAAGCAGTGAAGGAATTGAATTTGAATGAGGAAGTTTCCAATATTGGAGATAATGCAATGATCGCAAGTTATGGTGTAATGCAAACACCAGCTTTAGTAATAAATAAAAAAGTGTACACATATGGTAAATTAATTTCGATTGAAGATGCGAAGAAGTACTTGTATCAATCTGGCATGGCGCATGAATAAACAAAAAGATCAATCTATAAATTTCTTTGATAAATATTTATCTCTATGGGTCATTCTTTGTATGATAGTAGGAATATTGATTGGTAAATACTTGCCAGGAATACCTGCTTTCCTAAATCGATTTGAATATGCAAATGTATCAATTCCAATTGCTGTTCTCATTTGGTTTATGATTTATCCAATGATGCTTAAAGTTGATTTTGGGTGTATTAAGAATATAGGAAAGAATCCAAAGGGGTTATTTGTAACATGGATTGTGAATTGGCTTATTAAACCTTTCACGATGTATGCCATTGCGTATTTATTTTTCCTTGTTTTGTATCGCAATTTAATTCCTATGGATTTGGCAAAAGATTATCTTGCAGGCGCTGTTTTATTGGGCGCGGCCCCTTGTACGGCGATGGTTTTTGTTTGGTCATATTTAACAAAAGGAAATCCAACATATACAATTGTACAGGTTGCAACAAATGACTTAATTATCTTAATCGCATTTACACCGATTGTAGGATTTTTACTTGGTGTTACAGGTATTAGTATACCTTGGGATACGTTAATTCTGTCAGTAATTCTATTCGTTGTTGTTCCGTTAGGACTTGGAGTATTAACGCGATACTATATTGTGAAAACTCAAGGTGAAATTTATTTCAATAACAAATTTGTAACAAAATTTAAAAATGTAACTGTAGGTGGTTTGTTGTTGACACTGGTTATTATATTTTCTTTTCAAGGTGATATGATTTTGCGAAATCCGATTCATATTCTTCTAATTGCTATACCACTTATTCTGCAAACATTTTTTATATTTTTTGTTGCTTACTTCATATCGAAATTATTAAAACTACCACATGATATTGCGGCGCCTGCTGGGATGATTGGTGCATCGAATTTCTTCGAACTTGCAGTAGCAGTAGCGATTTCATTGTTTGGGGCAAATAGTCCAGTTGCCCTGGCTACAATTGTTGGTGTACTTGTAGAAGTACCAGTAATGTTAATACTTGTTCAAATTGCGAACAAAACGAAAGGATGGTTTATACAAAATGACAAAACCTAAAGTAGCGTTTATATGTGTTCATAATTCTTGTCGCAGTCAAATCGCTGAGGCACTAGGAAAGAAATTTGCCAGTGATGAGTTTGAATTCTTTTCGGCTGGCACAGAACTACGACCACACATTAATCAAGATGCAGTTCGGTTGATGAAGAAAATATATGGTATTGATATGGAAGAGACACAACAATCAAAACTACTTGAGCAAATACCAAGTGTCGATATTGTGATTACTATGGGTTGTAATGTGAATTGTCCTTTCTTACCATGTCTATATCGCGAAGATTGGGGTTTAGATGATCCTTCTGGTCAAAGTGATGAAGTCTTCCTAGAAACGATGAATAAGATTGAGAAGAAGGTTAAAGAATTAATTATAAGAAAAGATGAATTATTAAAAAAATAAGTCAGAAATGATAGAAATAATTGTAAAATAAACTGAGATTTAATAGATGCCTAGTACTTGGATGTTGTTTGGCGTATGATAGAGACAACTAATGGAGGTAAATAATGAATCAATCTTATGTAATGTTTAAACCCGATTGTCTTCAAAGAGAACTAGTAGATGAACTAAAGAAAGTCATTGAAGAAAATGGATTCACAATTGTAAAGAGTAAAGAAGTTTTAGTAGATGAAGAAAGAATACTAAAACACTATGAAGAAGTAATTGAACGATTAAATTCAGACTCATTTAAACAATCAATCATCAATGCTTTTGTAGGGAAGAAAGTAATTGCAATGGAAATCACGAATAATAGTGGTGATTGCATTGAGAAATTCAGGGCATTATTAGGTCCAACAGATCCTGCAAAAGCGTCACCTCAAACAATACGAGGTAAATATGGTAATGATTCGATGGAGAAATCTAAAGCAGAAGGAAGAATGTTGAACAATCTAGTTCATGCATCTGATAGTGAAGAAAATGCACAAAAAGAATTAGAATTATGGTTTAGTTAAGGTATCTTTGAAAAAGATATCTTTTTTTTGCTGAAAACCATTGTGTTTTGAGTATGTTATGATATACTTTTTTTCGTGATTGAATAAGGGGGGGTAGAATTGAGTCATTCACATCCTAATTTTTAAATGGAGTAATCCATTTTTGAAGACGAGAGTCTTTGACAATTGACCGAAGTTTTGAAAAAGAAATAGGCTACGGACAGCTGGGTCAAATGCCGAATTAGCGACAAGTGTTCTTGTTGGGAGTTTAAGAAACTCATTTATAAGTTTAAGTGCTTGTAAAAACAATAAGAGTAGTAAAAGTAATTATTTACTATATAGACTCAAGATACCTAAGAAGTATAAATAAAACAGAAATGATAATAAATAAAACCAATAGGATAACTACAAGTACAATAACTTTGTTTATTTCGTAAGGAGAAAATAAATGAAAAAAATTATTGTATGTTTATTAGCGTTAGCTTTAGTTGCGGGTTGTAGTGCTACACCAAATAAGGTAGAAAGCACACCTACTCCTGAAACTAAGGTAGTTACAGGGAATTATACTGATGAAATGAAAATTCCATATGCAGTTGATCTAGAAGAATATGGTGCAGATTCAGTAGAACGTAATGGTGATCACCAAGGGTCTCCATATTTTAATCAACTTGATTTCTATAATATGGAGTCAACAGATACATTAACAATTTTACCTAAGTTTAAAACATACCAACAAACTTCTGAATGGAGTTGTGGTGTTGTATCAGCATTAATGGTTTTGAACTTTTATGATGCACTTGGAGAATACAATGAATCAACATTAGCTGAGTTCCGCACAAACGGTTTGGATTATGCGGCAACTTCTTTAGAATCAATGATTGATATTTTTGAAGGTGTTGGAGGATTTGAAATTAGTTCAACTTATGATTATACAGAAGAAAACTTTGAAGATATTAGTTTAGAGTTCATCCAAGAAAATATCAAAAATAATATTCCAATGATGGTTGCGTGGAATGACTGGGGTGGACACTGGCAAGTAATTATTGGATATGACACAATGGGCACTGAAACAACACAAGATGATGTGATCATTGTTGCGGATTCGTATGACACGACAGATCATAATCAAGATGGTTATGGAGTTTATCCTGCAGAGAGATTCTTCTATAACTGGACAATGTATGATTTCTTTACTGAAAACTATGGTATTAATGAAAGAGATCGTTTGTTTATCACAGTTAAACCAGTACAAAAGTAATCAATACTTAAACTGATAAGAATTAAAAAATGATTTCATCACAATTCATGTGAAATGAAATCATTTTTATTTTGTGCTACAATTTCAAAGAGGTAAAAAAATGGAACTTATAATAGATGCAATAATTGATACATTAAAAATAATGCCTTTCTTATTTATTACGTACTTAGTTATTGAATGGATAGAACATAAAGCAAGTGACAAGATGGCAATAGGCATACAAAAAACTGCAAAGTTTGGTCCAATATTAGGTAGTGCTGCAGGACTTATACCACAGTGTGGATTCTCTTCTATTGCTTCTACTTTATATGTGACGCGAGTACTTACGCTAGGAACATTAATTTCTATTTACTTAGCGACTTCTGATGAGATGTTACCAATACTGATTTCAAATAGTGCACCAATCGATTTGATATTTAAGATATTGAGTATTAAGTTCATCATCGGCGTAGTCGTAGGTTATGCAATAGACCTAGTTGTTAAAAAAGGTAAGAAGGAAACAATACATATTGATGCGTTTTGTGATGACGAGGATTGTCATTGTGAGGAAGAAGGAATATTCATATCTGCATTCAAGCATACAATCAAGATTAGTTTCTATATATTGATTGTTACTTACTTATTGAATTTGGTCATTGCAAATATACATTTGGAACAATTGCTACTTGCATCACCAACGTTGACAGTGTTTGTATCTGCGGTTGTAGGATTGATTCCTAACTGTGCTGCATCAATTGTAATTACCGAATTATATTTAGAAGGTTTATTGGGCTTTGGCCCAATGATGGCGGGCTTGCTTACCAATGCGGGTGTGGGATTACTGGTTTTATTTAGGATAAATAAAAACATGAAAGAAAACTTCAAAATCATATTACTCTTACTGGTTATTGGAATTATAGCTGGTTTATTACTTTAAGACATGTGAAAGCATGTCTTTTTCTTTGTTGACAATTTATTGTAAAGTAGTAAAATAGTTCATGTTAGGAAAGTTCTAAAAAGAACTATATAGGTAGAAAGATGAATAAAGATATTCTATTGGTTGGAAGATACTTCATTAAGTTTTATGAGAGTTATTGTGCACAAGTATGTGCTAAACATAAGTTAACGCAGATGGAACTAGATGTTATTGCGTTTCTTTCGAACAACCCAGAATTAGATACAGCGAGTGATATTGTAGAAGTTCGCCAATTTACAAAATCAAATATTTCGTTAGCTGTGGAACAATTAATTCAAAGAAAGTTATTGGTTAGACAAAGTGATAAGCAAGATCGCAGAAAAATTCATCTTGTTTTAACGACTTCAAGTAAACCTATTGTGAAAGATATTAAGAAGATGCAAGATGACTTTTCTAATGATGTAGTGTGTGACTTTAGTGATGAGGAAAAACAACTATTCAATGAATTTATCACACGAATGATTACAAATATTTTGAATGGAATAGGGAGAGCAAAGAAAAATGCAGAATAGTGATTTTTTAGGTAAGGAACCAGTCGGTAAGCTTTTATTTAAATTAGCGTTACCAGCGATTACAGCACAATTAATTAATATGTTATATAACATCGTTGACCGTATTTATATTGGTCATATCGCAGATATTGGATCGCTAGCATTAACGGGTGTTGGTGTGTGTATGCCAATTATTATGTTGATCTCAGCTTTTGCAGCTTTAGTAAGTATGGGTGGTGCCCCTCGTGCGTCCATCTTTATGGGAAGAAATGACAACAAGACAGCAGCTAAGATTATGTCAAATTGTTTCACCTTATTGATTCTTGTTTCAATCATTATTACAGGTACTTTATTTTTTAATCAAGAAAAATTATTAATGACGTTTGGTGCTAGTGCAAATACGATTCAATATGCAATGGAGTACATGACAATTTATTCATTAGGGACGATCTTTGTGCAACTCGCATTGGGAATGAATGCATTTATAACAGCACAAGGTTTTGCGAAGACAAGTATGTTGACTGTATTAATTGGTGCGGTTATCAATATTATATTAGATCCAATCTTAATCTTTGGATTTAATATGGGAGTTGAAGGAGCAGCACTTGCGACAATCATCTCACAAGCAGTTTCAGCATTATGGGTTATTTGGTTCTTGGTTGGTAAGAAAACAATACTAAAAATCAAACTTCAAGATATGAAGATTGACTTTTCACTTATTTTACCTTGTATTGCATTAGGTTTATCACCATTCATAATGCAAGCAACTGAAAGTATTATTGCAGTGTGTTTTAATTCGTCATTGTTATACTATGGCGGTGATATTGCGGTAGGAGCTATGACAATACTAACAAGTGTCATGCAATTCTCCATGTTACCTTTACAAGGAATTGCTCAAGGGGCTCAGCCTATAACTAGTTATAATTATGGAGCTAAAAATGCACAGCGAGTAAAAGAAGTATTTAAAAAATTACTAAAAGTAAGTTTTATTTATTCAGCAATCTTGTGGGTAGCGATTATGATTGTGCCACAAATGTTTGCGTCCATGTTTACACCAGATGTTGAATTGATTGAATTCACAAAAGTTGCTTTACGTATTTACATGTCTGCTTCAGTTATCTTCTCAATTCAAATTTCATGTCAAATGACATTGATTGCGATTGGAAATGTAGTAGCATCGGTGTTTATTGCGATACTAAGAAAAATATTATTACTTATTCCATTAATTTATATATTGCCACAAATCTTTACGGCGAATCAAACGATTGCAGTATATCTAGCAGAACCAGTAGCGGATATCATTGCAGTAACATGTACAATCCTAATTTTTTCAAAGCAGTTTAAGAAAGCTCTTAAGAAATTAGATCAAGGGGAAGTTGTTACAAATTAGTAAGATTATTTAAATTTAATATTAGGGGAGTTTACTGACAGTTAAAAAGAAGGAGACTCAATCTATGTCAAAAGTTTTTAAAGAATTAGGACACTTTAAGCTCGGTATTTTCTTTGTTGTCATTACGGTTATTGGAAACGTAGTTGCAAGTTTAGCATTACCAGCTTATTTGTCTACAATCATTAACCAGTCAATTCCAAATAAGGATATAGCTCAAATTATATCAATCGGTGGTACAATGTTAAACTTTGTATTACTTGGTGCAATTTGCAATATTGCAACAGGATATTTTTCTTCGAAAGTATCGATGGGACTTGGCAAGAACATGAGAAGTAAAATATTTAAAAAGATTCAGTATTTTTCACAATCTGAATTTGATCACTTTTCTACATCATCATTAATCACGCGAACTAACAATGATATTATTCAAGTTCAAAATTTTGTGAATATGATGTTACGTGTAAGTTTAATGGCACCTTTTATGTTTGTAGGTGGACTTGTTATGGCGCTTAATAAGAGTGCTACTATGTCGATGATATTACTTATATCCATGCCAGTTATGATTCTGTTGGTTTTATTAATATCGAAATTCGCAACACCGCTTTCGCGTAAGATGCAACAAAAAATTGATAAGATTAATCTTGTTACAAGAGAAAAGTTAACAGGAGTACGAGTAGCTAGAGCGTTTGGGACAGAAGATTATGAATCTGAACGTTTTAAAGAAGTAAACTTGGATTTTATGAATAATTCAATTAAGATGAACACACTAATGGGTGCAATGTCTCCTGTGTTATCTTTAATATTATATGCAACAACTGTTGCCTTAATCGCCTTTGGTGGATATCAAATTGTTATGACGGTTAATGGAGTTATGATTGGTGATGTCATAGCGGTAATTCAATATGTGATGCAAATCATGATGTCAGTTATGTTGTTATCAATGATTTTTGTAATGTACCCACGTGCTTCTGTTTCTGCATCACGAATTAATGAAGTTATGGATACAATTGAAGCAATACAAGAACCTAAGGAACAAGTGGCTGCTCCAATTTTAAAGGGAACTTTGGAATTTAGAAATGTTTCATTTAAATTTGATGGGGCAGATCATGAAGTATTAAAGGATATTAGTTTTAAATCAAATCCAGGAGAGGTAACTGCAATTATCGGTAGTACGGGAAGTGGTAAAACGGTATTGATAAATTTAATTCCAAGATTTTATGATGTTAGCGAAGGTGAAATATTAGTCGATGGAATTAATATAAAGGATTATAAACTTGAAGAGTTAAGAAAGAAAATAGGATATGTTCCACAAAAAGCTTTCTTATTTAAAGGTACGATCGCAGAAAATATTCAGTTTGGTGATGTTAATGCAACAAGTGGACGAATTGAAGAAGCGATTCGTATAGCTCAATCTTATGACTTTGTCACGCAAAAGGAAGGGGGCTTTGAGGCTCCAATTTCGCAAGGTGGATCAAATGTATCGGGAGGACAAAAACAACGCTTAGCGATTGCTCGTGCGATTGTAAGGAAACCTGAGATCTATATCTTTGATGATTCTTTCTCTGCGCTAGATTTTAAAACGGATGCAGCTCTTCGTAGTGCATTAATGAAAGAAGCAGTTGATGCAACAGTGATGTTAGTTGCTCAACGAGTTAGTACAATTATGCATGCGGATCGTATCTTAGTAATAGAGAATGGTGAGTGTGTTGGTATAGGAAAACACGATGAACTTCTTAAATCTTGTGAGGTATACAAACAAATTGTATATTCACAATTAAGTAAGGAGGAGGCTTAATATGAGAAAAAGTAAGAATTTAGATTTCAAAGTAATCTTTGGTCGCTTATTTGCATTTATGAAACCTTATCGTAAAGGATTAATAATTTCTATACTATTTATTATATTAGCTTCGATGTTTAATAGTTTTGCACCGTTTATTTTAGGGAAAGCAACAGACTCAATGTTACATTTAGTTGTAAATGGAGTACCATCAAATGAAGGTATTAAAACATTTATTACAATTTTAATTATTCTAGCTTCATGTTATTTATTATATGCAGTATTTAAATACTTGAGTACACATATTATGGTAAGAGTATCTCAAAAAACAATCTTTGATATTCGAAGTAAAGTAGATGACAAACTTAAAAAGTTACCATTAAATTATTTTGATACCAATACATATGGTGATATCTTAAGTAGAATTACCAACGATGTGGATACAATTTCAAATAGTTTACAACAAAGTTTGGATCAAATAGTTACTGCAGTGACATCATTAATCTTCATCTTTATCATGATGTTAACAATAAGTCCGATTTTAACATTAATAGGAATAGTAACAATTCCAGTAGCATTAGTTATTTCCATGAAGATTGCTCAAAAAGCACAACGTTATTTTAAGGAACAACAAGATACATTAGGTGATTTGAATGGGTATGTAGAAGAAATGTATACAGGACATAATGTTATTGGTGCTTTCAGTAAGGAAAAGGATGTAATCGATGATTTTGAAGTGACCAATCAAGAGTTGTATCAAAGTGGTTGGAAATCACAATTCCTATCAAGTACATTAATGCCAATTACGCAAGCGATGACTAACTTGGGATATGTTGCGGTAGCTGTAGTAAGTTCTATTTTGGTTATATCAGGGAAAATGACAATTGGTATGATTCAATCATTTATTCAATATTTACGTCAATTTTCTCAACCAATAAATCAAACTGTACAAATATCAAATGTATTACAATCAACTGCAGCTGCAGCTGCAAGAATCTTTGAATTCTTGGATGAAAAAGAAGAAATAAAAGAAGCTAATCCTTCCATGTTTCCTAGTGTAGTTGATGGTACAGTGGATTTTGAACATGTGCAATTTGGATATTTACCTTATCAAACATTAATGAATGATGTTTCACTTCATGTTGAAGCAGGTAGTAAAGTTGCGATTGTAGGTCCAACTGGAGCTGGTAAAACAACATTAATTAATCTTTTACTTAGATTCTATGATATTAACAAGGGTTCAATTAAATTGAATGGTGTTGATGTTAGAGATATGAAACGTACAGAACTAAGACAAATATTTGGAATGGTCTTACAAGATACATGGTTATTCACAGGGACAATTCGTGATAACATTCGTTATGGCAAATTAGGTGCATCTGATGCAGAGGTTGAAGCAGCGGCTAAGGCAGCACATGCAGATGAATTTATACGTATGTTACCAGGTGGATATGATATGGTACTTCAAGAAGGGGCTACAAATATAGCTCAAGGAGAAAGACAATTACTAACGATAGCACGTGCAATCTTATCCGATGCGCCAATTATGATTCTCGATGAAGCTACATCATCTATCGATACGCGTACCGAGGTATTAATTCAAGATGCGATGGCAACGTTAATGAAGGGTAGAACTTCATTTGTGATAGCACACAGATTATCAACGATACGTGATGCGGATATGATTATTTATATGCAAGGTGGCGATATTAAGGAAACTGGAACACATCTTGGATTACTCGCAAAAGGTGGTTTGTATGCTAAACTTTATAACTCGCAATTTGCTGAGAATAATGGATAATGAGTAAGAAAAATTAAGTGCACTCATTCATTTGAAAATAAATGATGTAATTAGAACAAGAAAATTGATTTGTTACACAAAT